>NZ_JBHSQJ010000007.1:0-36780 GCF_042658505.1 Streptacidiphilus monticola
CGCGGCCGCCCCGGCCGGAGCAGGCCGCAGGCGCCGGGGGCGAGGGCGGGGACCACTGGGGCCCACCCGGCGCGCGGGCCGCAGGCCGCGGCCGCCCCGGCCGGAGCAGGCCGCAGGCGCCGGGGGCGAGGGCGGGGACCACTGGGGCCCACCCGGCGCGCGGGCCGCAGGCCGCGGCCGCCCCGGCCGGAGCAGGCCGCAGGCGCCGGGGCGGGGGCGGGGCACCGGCGCCGTGCATAGCGGCTTCCTGCGGCGATGGACCGGGGCGGATCAGCTCAGGGCGGAGAGGAGGGCCGCCCAGGGGGCGGGGACGGTGGGCGAGATCAGGTCCATGTGGGAGGCGGCGGGGAGTTCGAGGAGCCGGGTGGTGGGGTGGGCGGTGGCGTAGGCGCGGCTCAGGCGAAGGGGGACGTCCTCGTCCTCGTCGCCGTGGATGAGGGTGACCGGGAAGGGCGGCTCGCCCGCCTGCGCGGGGTCGGCCTCGGCGAACTGCTCGGGAAGATCCGGGGCATGACCCCCCATCAGGTCGACCACGGCGTCGTCCCCCAGATGCCACTCGTCCACGAGCCGCAGGTCCACGCAGCCCGCGAGGGCCACCACCGCGTTCGGGGGNCGTCCGGGCGCAGGGGCGCCCGGAAGCCCGCCCAGAGGGCGAGGTGGCCGCCCGCCGAGTGGCCGACGAAGACCGTCCGCCGCACCGGCGGCGCCAGCTCCGGCGCGGGCAGGGAGACCGCCGCGGCGACGTCGGCGAGCGTGTCCCGGTAACCGCCCCAGCCCGGCGAGCCGACCCGCCGGTACTCCGGGAGCGAGACCAGGTGGCCCTCCGCGGCCAGCGCCTCCGCCAACGGCTCCGCATGCCCGCGGTCCCAGCGGGCCCGCCAGAAGCCCCCGTGCACGAAGACGACGCGCGTGCCCGTCGGCCGGGCACGCGGCAGGTACCACGCGGTGTTCTGCTCGGCCTGTTGCGGGCCGTACGGCTGGATGACCGGGCTCTCGTCCATGGGCTGCATCCTCCCCCATCCGGTACAGCAGTCACGATCCAAGACACCCCTGTACGTGATGTCCGGCGGCTGTCAGACTCCCAGGCATGCACCGTCGCAGTGGACTCGCCCTCGCCCTCCTCTCCGCCCTGTCCTTCGGCGGCTCCGGGGTCGCGGCGAAACCGCTGATCGAACTCGGGCTCGCCCCCGTGCAGGTGGTCTGGATCCGGATGGCCGGGGCAGCGCTGGTGCTCTCGCCGCTGGCCTGGCGCCACCGCGGGCTGGTCCGCCGCCGTCCGGGCCTGCTGCTGGGCTTCGGGCTGCTCGGGGTGGCCCTGGTGCAGTCCTGCTACTTCTTCGCGATCTCGCGGATCCCCGTCGCCGTCGCCATGCTGCTCGAGTACCTGGGGCCCGCCCTGCTGCTCGGCTACGTCCGCTTCGTGCAGCGGCGGCCGGTCACCCGCGCGGCGGCGCTCGGCGCGCTCACCGCGACCGTGGGCCTGGCCTGCGTCGTCCAGGTCTGGACCGGCCTGCACGGGCTGGACGCCCTCGGCGTCCTCGGCGGTCTGGGGGCGGCCTGCTCGCAGGTCGGCTACTTCGTCCTGTCCGAGAAGGCCGGGCAGACCCACCGGGGCGAGCCGGTGGACCCGCTCGCCCTGTGCTCGTTCGGCCTGCTCGTCGGTTGCGCCGCGATGGTCCCCTTCGCCCGGCCGTGGGGGCTGCCCTGGAGCCGGCTCGGCGGCGACGCGGTGATGAACGGGGTCCACCTGCCCGCACTCGTCCCCGCGCTGTGGATGGTGCTGATCGCGACCGTGGTCGCGTACCTGACCGGCGTGGCCTCGGTCAGCCGGCTCTCCGCGCCCGTCGCGGGGGTGATCGCCTGCCTGGAGGCCGTGGTGGCCACCGTCCTGTCCTGGGTGCTGCTCGGCGAGCATCTGGCCGGGCCGCAACTGGTCGGGGGCCTGCTGGTGCTCGGCGGCGCCTTCCTCGCGCAGACCAGCAGGCCGTCCCCGCAGGGCAGTTCGGTCGTGCTGGAGGTCAGCGCGGACCGGTCGGAGTCTTACGCGTCGTCACCGCGATCCGGTTCCACGAGTTGATCACGAAGATCTGGGCGATGATCTGGGCCAGCTCCTGCTCCTCGACGTGCTTGGCGGCCTGCTCCCAGACCTCGTCGGGGACGAAGCCGTCGGTGAGCACGGTGACGGCCTCGGTCAGCGCCAGCACCGCGCGCTCCTTCTCCGTGAAGTAGCCCGAGGCCTCCTCCCAGGCCGACAGCATCACGATCTTCTCTTCGCTGATGCCCAGGCCGCGGGCGTCGCGGGTGTGCATCTCCAGGCAGAAGGCGCAGTGGTTCAGCTGCGAGGCGCGGATCTTGATCAGCTCGGCCAGCTGCGGGTCCACCCCGGCGCGGGCCGCGCGGTCCAGCGCGACCATGGCCTTGTAGACGTCGGGGGCCAGGGCGAACAGGTCCATCCGGGGCGTGTGGGTGTGGGCGGCTTCGGTGTTCTGAGAGATCGTCATGGCCTCAGCGTAGGTCGACGGCGGTCCGTGGATATGGTCCACTTCCCCCGTGAAAGCACGGGCCAATTCCGCCGTCGACCTCCATCTGGACCTGGGCCTCGACCTCGCCCCCGGCGCCTCCCGGCACGGTGTCCGCGCGGCGCTGACCGGCGCGCTGCGGGAGGCGGTGCGCACCGGACGACTGGTCCCCGGCACCCAGCTGCCGCCCTCGCGGACCCTGGCCGCGGACCTCGGCCTCTCCCGCAACACCGTCGCCGAGGCCTACGCGGACCTGGTGGCCGAGGGCTGGCTGACGGCCCGTCAGGGCTCGGGCACCCGCGTGGCCGAGCTGCCCCCGGCCCGGCCCGCGCCGAACCTGCAGCGCGGCGGACGGTCCCCCGTGCCCGCCCGCGACCCCGCCCCCACGCACAACTTCTACGCCGGCAGCCCCGACGTCTCCGCCTTCCCGCGCGCGGAATGGCTGGCCGCCGCCCGGCGCGCGCTCACCCGCGCCCCCAGCGAGGCCTTCGGCGCGGGCGACCGGCGCGGGCGCGTCGAACTGCGCACCGCGCTGGCCGAGTACCTCGCCCGCGCCCGCGGCCTGCGCACCCACCCGGACCGGATCGTCCTGGTCTCCGGATTCGGCCACGGACTCAGCCTCCTGGGCCGGGTGCTCCGGGACGAGCTGCGGGCCCGGGAGGCGGCGGTGGAGTCGTACGGACTCTGGTTCCACCGCGAGCAGTTGAGCGGCCTGGGCCTGCACACCCCGCCGCTGGAGGTGGACGGACGCGGCGCGGACACCACAGCGCTGACGGACCGTCAGAGCGCGGTGCTGCTCACGGCGGCCCATCAGTTCCCGCTCGGCGTCCCGCTCCACCCGGACCGCCGGGCGGCGGCGATCGCCTGGGCGCGGCGGACCGGCGGCCTGGTCATCGAGGACGACTACGACGGCGAGTTCCGCTACGACCGGCAGCCGGTGGGCGCGATGCAGGGGCTGGCGCCCGAGCACGTCGCCTACCTCGGAACAGCGAGCAAGAGCCTGGCCCCGGCGCTCCGGCTGGCGTGGATGGCGCTGCCGGAGCACCTGGTGGCCCCTGTGCTGGCCGCGAAGGCGGAGTGGGAGCGGCACCCGTCGTCGCTGGACCAGCTGACGCTGGCGGAGTTCATCGCGTCCGGCGGCTACGACCGGCACCTGCGGGCCCAGCGGCTGCGCTACCGGCGACGGCGGGACCGGTTGGTCGCGGCGCTCGCGGAGCGGGCGCCCGAGGTGCGGGTCACCGGCATCGCGGCGGGACTGCACGCGGTGCTCGAACTCCCGCCCGGGACGGGCCCCGCGGCGCTGACTGCGGCGAGCTGGCTGCGGTTGGCGGTGGAACCGCTGGGGGCTTTCCGCCACCCCGATGCCACCGCCCCCGCACCCGACGCCCTCGTCGTCGGCTACGCCTCCCCGGCGGACCACGCGTTCCCGGCGGCGCTCGACGCCCTCTGCAAGTCCCTTGCCGGGACGGCGGCCTGAGGGACGCGGGGGCCATGGCTGCGTGCATCGGCGCGGTGCACGGGGCGGCGCGGCCACACCGGGGCGGCGCTCCGCGCCGGAGGCAGGGGCCGACCCTACGGGCGGGCGGGACTGACATCTGTGGGTAGGCCGACCGCGCCCACGTGCGGCGGAGCCGCACTCAGCGCGGCGGCTTCGCGCCGCCTGACGGGGACCCTCGTGGGCGTCTCGTGCGCCACTGGCCCGAGCGGCACCGTCGGCGCTCCGCGCCACAGGCGCGGCGTATGCCCCGGGGCGGCGCTCCGCGCCCGAGGCAGGGGCCGACCCTACGGGCAGGCGGGACTGACATCTGTGGGTAGGCCGACCGCGCCCACGTGCGGCGGAGCCGCACTCAGCGCGGCGGCTTCGCGCCGCCTGACGGGGACCCTCGTGGGCGTCTCGTGCGCCACTGGCCCGAGCGGCACCGTCGGCGCTCCGCGCCACAGGCGCGGCGTATGCCCCGGGGCGGCGCTCCGCGCCCGAGGCAGGGGCCGACCCTACGGGCAGGCGGGACTGACATCTGTGGGTAGGCCGACCGCGCCCACGTGCGGCGGAGCCGCACTCAGCGCGGCGGCTTCGCGCCGCCTGACGGGGACCCTCGTGGGCGTCTCGTGCGCCACTGGCCCGAGCGGCACCGTCGGCGCTCCGCGCCACAGGCGCGGCGTATGCCCCGGGGCGGCGCTCCGTGCCGGAGGCAGGGGTCGGTGCGAGGATGGCGCGCATGGGTTCGATCACGTCGTGGCTGCAGGGGCTCAACGGCCCGCTCATCTACGCCGTCGTCGCCGCGCTCGTCTTCTGCGAGGACGCGATCTTCGTCGGCTTCGTGCTGCCCGGCGAGACCGCCGTCGTCCTCGGGGGCGTACTCGCGCACCAGGGCCGGGTGTCGATCGGCTGGCTCTGCCTCGTCGTGGTTCTCGCCGCGATCGTCGGGGACTCCGTGGGCTACGAGGTCGGCCGTCGGTTCGGGCCCTCCATCCTGAAGTTCGGGCCCCTGAGGAAGCATCAGAAACGCATCGGGGACGCTCAGTCCTTCATCCGGCGCCGCGGGCCCGCCGCAGTCTTCCTCGGGCGGTTCATCGCCTTCTTCCGCGCGATGATGCCGGCTCTCGCCGGCATTTCCCGGATGCCGTATCCCGTCTTCCTGGCCTTCAACGCCCTCGGCGGGATCGCCTGGGGCGTCGGCTTCGCGCTGCTCGGGTACTTCGCCGGGGGCGCGTACCAGCGCATCGAGAAGCAGGTCGGCACCGGGGCCGCGATCGCCGTCGCGGTGATCGTCGTCGCCGCGCTCGTCGTCTGGCACGTCCGCAGGCGGCGCGCGGACCGCGCCGAGGAGAGCGCGGCAGAGCGCGCTACGGAGGGCACGGCCCCTGTGCAGCAGCCATCGGCGACGGTGCCCGCGGCCGAACGGCCGAGCGGGCCCGCAGGGCCGGCCACGGCCGATCGGGCCGCCGGGGACTGCCCTGCGGCCCCCGCCGAGCCGTCCGCCACGCAAGGGCCTCCGGCCGAACAACCCACCGGCGCCGGGCCTGCGGTCCGCGCCGAGAAGGCCGTCGGCCCGGAGCCAACGGCGGAGCAACGAGACACCCAGAAGCCCCCCGCCGAATAGCCGCCCACCAGGCAGGGGGTGGCGGCCCCACGGAGCAGGCCGCCAGGCCTGAGCCCCCCAGCCGAGCTGCTCGCCGGGGCCGATGGCCGAACGCGCCGTCGCCGGTCACCTGGCAGGGCGGCCGCCGCAGCGCCACTGCACAGCCGACTCACCTCCACCCCGTTCGCGGGCCTCGGCCCGCGCGTCACGGCTACGAAGGCCACGTCGCCGCCCGGGACGGCGTTCAGTGGCGTACGCGCCTGCGCAGGCCTCCGGACGGGGTCCAGGACTCGATGACGAGATGGTCCGCGGGGCTGCCCACCCGGGTGAGCACGACCTCGTCCAGGTCGATCCTGAAGTACGCGGAACCCGCCGACCCGCCCTCCGGGGGCGCGACCTGGACCGCGCGCCCGCTCACCTTCGCCTCGCCGGCCCAGGCGCCCGGGTCGTCCTCCGGGGTGTCGACCGTGGGGCTGTGCACGGCCAGCCGCGGGTCCCGGAGGACGTCGCGCGCCTTCACCGAGCCCGGCATCATGCCCAGCCGTATCTCGCCCTCCGCGAAGGCGATCTCGATGCCGCTGATCCGCGGCGAGCCGTCCTTCCGGAGCGTGGCGAGGGTCTTGTGCTTGCGCACGTCGAAGACCGCCCGCACCCGGGATGCGAACTCCGGCTCCGCCGTTTCCAGTTCTCTCCAGTCCGCCATGTCTCCTGCCTATCAGGGACCACTGACAGCGGCCGCACCGACGAGGGCTCTGGCGGCGCTTAAGGGTCCGGTGGTGAGCTGCCCCCGACCTGGCGCGGAACGCAGAGCGCGGAACGGCGGAGGAGGTTCGATGGTGGACTCGTCTGGAGCCGCAGAGCTGCTGGTGGCGGCGGCGGAGCCGGTGGCGGAAGGGGTGCTGCTGCTGACACTGGCCGACCCCGAGGAGCGGCCGCTGGCGCCCTGGACCCCGGGCGCCCATGTGGACCTGCTGCTGGACAACGGACTCGTCCGCTCGTACTCGTTGTGCGGCGACCCGGCGGACCCCTACCGCTACCAGGTGGCGGTGCTGCTCGACCCGCAGAGCCGGGGTGGATCCGCCTTCGTGCACCGGGAGTTGGCCACGCCGGGCACGCGGGTCCGGGTCGGCCTGCCGCGCAACCACTTCGCACTGGCGCCCGCGGAGCGCTACCTGTTCGTCGCGGGCGGCATCGGCATCACCCCGCTGCTGCCGATGATCCGCGCGGCGGAGGCCACCCGCGCCGACTGGCGCCTCGTATACGCCGGGCGGTCGCTGGCCGCGATGGCCTTCCGGGACGAGCTGGCCCGCAGCTACGGCGAGGGGCGGGTGACGCTGGCGCCGAAGCTGGAGACCGGCCGGCGACCCGATCTGGCGGCGCTGCTGGCCGAGGCCGCGGCGGAGGGCCGGACAGTCTACTGCTGCGGTCCCGAGCGGATGGTGGACGCGGTGGCGGCGGCGTGCGCGGGGTGGCCCGAGGGGCGCCTGCGAACGGAGCGGTTCCGGGCCGAAGTGTCGGCCGACGGAAGCGAATTCGAGGTGGAGCTGGCCCGGAGCGGGCTCAGCGCGAAGGTCCCGGACGGCCTGAGCATCCTGGACGCGCTGGAGGACGCGGGCTTCGCCGAGGCGGCGTTCTCCTGCCGCGAGGGCACCTGCGGCAGCTGCGAGACCCGGGTGCTGGCCGGCGAGCCGGACCACCGCGACGCGGTGCTGTCCGAGGCGGAGCGGGAGACGGCGGAGACGATGATGATCTGCGTCTCCCGGGCGCGGACCCCGCACCTGGTGCTGGACCTCTGACGGCGGGTCAGGGCAGGAGGGCGCCGAGGTCGGCGACGGCCTCGGCGAAGAAGCCGGGCGGGCTGCCCGGCAGGCGGTCGACGTGCAGCAGGCCGAGCAGCAGCGACCAGCGGAGCAGCGGGCGGGGGCCGGGGAGCAGCCGGGCCAGCAGGTCCGGGTGCGGGGGCGCCCCCGCGAGCAGCTCGAAGGCGTGCGGGTGGGCCCGGGCCCAGTCGCGCACGGCGTGGGCGGCGCCGGCCGTTCCGCCGCCGGGGCTGGCGGCTGCGGCGGCCGCTGCCGTGAGCAGGGAGGCGCGCGCGTCGTCGGCGAGGGCGCCGAGCAGGTCGCGTCGGCTGGGGTAGTACCGGTAGACGGCGGACGATACGACGCCGAGGGACCTGGCCACGGCCCGCAACGAAAGCCCCTCCAGCCCACCCTCGTCGAGCTGCCGCCACGCCTCCTCCCGGATCGCCCGTGCGGTCTCCTCCCTGACCCGCTCCCGGACCTGACGCAGCGTCGGCCCTGCGGCCGGGGTGTCCGGGCCGGGATCGGCGGGGCCGACGCCTGGGACGGGTACCGCCCCGAGCCCGGTCTGGCCCCTTCCGCGTACCGGACCCGAAGCCGACGGCGCGGCGTCCACGCATTCCTCCGTCCTGTCGGCGGCCCGTCCGCCCTGACGGGCCACGGTGCCCAGCGCTGCGGCGAACGCCCCGGCGACCTGGCGTTCAGCCGTCCTACCGGGCGAGGGGACGTCCCGACGGGCGGCGCGAGCCGCGGGCGGGGTGGACGGTGCCGGACACCGCGGGTCCGTACCGCCTTCAGCGGGGTTCCGGGTGGGGCGGGTCATGCGATGGCCGCCGAGTGGACGAGCCAGACGCCGGGACGGGCTTCGAGGGCCGGGGGTGTGTGGACCTCGGCGTGGGCGTACCAGTCGACGAGGTGCTCCAGCATGCGGTCGGCATTGCGCTGGCCCAGGCGGACCCAGCGCTGGTCGCCCAGCTGCTCCGCTGCCTCGGTGAACTCCTGGAACGTCCGCAGCGCGTCCTCCGGCCTGCCGGCCAGGACCTCCGTCAGGGCGATGCCCCGGCGGGCGTCGGCCGCGGCGCGGGCGTCGTGGGCCTGGGCGGCGTGGTCCAGGGCCGCGGCGTAGTTCGTCGCCGCGCGGTCCGCGTCGCCCTCGCTCAGGGCGGCGTCACCGGCTCCGACCAGGCAGCGGATCACTCCTGACGGGTCGTCGAGGCGCTCGAACAGCGCCCGCGCCGTGGCGAAGTGGGCGCGGGCCGCGCCCGTGCGCAGGCGCTGCCAGGCCAGTTCGCCGCGTGAGGCGAGCAGTCGGGCGCGGGCGTGGCTGCTGTCGTCCCGGTCGGCAGCGTCGAGGCCGAGGTCGAGCACGTCCTGCCACTCCTGCCAGCGGCCGGCCGCCTCCAGGTAGGGGGTGAGCGCGTCGGCCAACTGCCAGGCCAGGCACCAGTCGTGGGCCTGGTGGGCCTGCCGGGCCGCGTGCAGCAGGGAGTCGGCCTCCTCCTGGAACCAGCGCGCCGGCGTGCGGCCGATGATCCGGCTCGCGTCGAGGGAGACCGGCACGCCGGTCCCGGGGGGCTCGGGCCAGTCGGAGACGCGACCGGGGAGCAGTTGGTCGCTCGCCCGGCGGGCGAGCAGCAGCAGCGCCCCGCCCAGGCGGCGGGCGGCCGCCTCCCGCTGCTCGACGGGCTCCTCGGCGAGCAGCAGTTCGCGGGCGAGGGAGCGCAGCAGCCGGTGGTAGTGGTAGCGGTGGCCGGTCTCCTGACCGCTGACCTCCACCATCCGTGCGTCGGCCAGGAGTTCGAGCGAGCGCTCGGCCTGCTCGGTGCTGGTGTGCAGCAGCACCCCGGCGGTCCAGGCGGCGAAACCGGACTCGGGCGTGAGCGACAGCAGCCGGAAGGCACGCCGCTCCGGTGCCGCCAACTCCCGGTAGCCGACGGCGAGGACGCTGCGCAGGTCCATGTCCCCGGCGCTGAGCAGGTCGAGCGGGGTGGCCGCGGCGCCGAGACGTTCGGCGAGGTCGGCGGCGGTCCAGTGGGGGCGGGCGGCCAGGGTGGCCCCGGCCACCCGCAGCGCCAGCGGGAGCCGGCCGCAGATGCGGACGATCTCACGGGCGGCCGCCGGGTCGGCCGCCGCGCCCGTGCCGCCCTCGGCGAACAGCAGCCGCAGCGACTCCGCGGCGGTGAGCACGTCGAGGACGAGGTGGCGGGCGCCCTGCAGCCCGACGAGGGTACGACGGCTGGTGAGCAGCAGCAGGCCGTCGGCCAGTGCGTCGGCGACCGGGCGCACCTGCTGCTCGGCGGAGGCGTCGTCGAGCAGCAGCAGCAGCCGCAGGCCACGCAGCCGGGCCGTCAACTCCCGTTCCGGGGAGGCGCCCTGTGGCACCTCGTGACCGAGGCGGCGGAGCACGGCTGCGGCGACGGCGGCCGCGTTCAGCGGCTCGCCACCGGGGCCGCGCAGGGGGACCAGGACCTGGCCGTCGGGCAGGTGCTCGGCCCAGCGGCGGGCCAGGTCCAGGGCGAAGGCGGTCTTGCCGATCCCCGCGCGGCCGGAGATGCCGAGCACCCGGGCGGGCGGGTTCTCGGCGTCGCCCGAGAGCATCCGCAGCGCCGCGGTGGTGGCCCGTTCCCGGCCGAGGAGTTCGGCCGGTCCGGCGGGCAGCCACAGCTGCGGGGCCCGGCCGCCTGCCGACGAGGGACGCCAGTCGAGGGCGGGGTCGGAGCGCAGGATGCGCTCGTGCAGCCGGGACAGGCCCGGGCCGGGCTCGACGCCCAGCTCGTCCACGAGGGCGTCTCGCAACCGGCGGTAGGCCGCGAGCGCGTCGGTCTGCCGCTCGGAGCGGTAGAGGGCGACCATCAGATGGGCGTGCAGCGACTCGCGGTAGGGATGCTCGGCGGCCAACGCCACCAGCTCGGCGGTGAGCTGGACGTGCCGTCCGCAGCGCAGGTCGGCGGCGATGCGCAGGTCGAGCGCGGCGAGCCGGGCCTCCTCCAGGTGCACCGCCGCCGCGGAGAGCACCGGGCCGTGCGGGACACCGGACAGGGCGGCGCCGCGCCACTGGGCCAGGCCCTCGTGCAGCCGCTCGGCGGCCTCCTCGTGGCGGCCCGCGTCGTAGGCCTGCCGCCCGTCGCGGACCTGCTCCTCGAAGACGGTGAGGTCCAGCTCGCCCGGACCGACCTGGAGCCGGTAGCCCGGCGGCCGGGTCTGCAGCAGGTCGTCACGGGCCCCGGGCACCGGGCGTCCCTCCGCCAGCAGGGTGCGCAGCTGCGAGACGTAGACCTGGAGCGTGGTGGTGACGGTCCGCGGCGGGCGGTCGCCCCAGAGTTCGTCGACCAGGGTCTCGCTGGGCACCACCTGTCCGGCGCGGACGAGCAGAGTGGCCAGCAGCACCCGGAGCTTGGCCGCGGTGGGTGTGCGCGGCAGCATCGCCACCGGGCCCAGAACGCGGTATCGCATCGCGGCCTCCTGACGTGGGGACGGTGCAGGGGAAGGTGGCTGACGGGACGTCAGCACACCTGCAGGACCCGCGCCTCGATCTCGGCGACCTTGCGGCCGCCCTGGGTGAACCGCAGGGTCACCCGGAGCAGCGCGCGGCCGTCGCGGTCGCGTTCGGCGGGGCCGGAACCGGCCGTGCAGTAGAGCGGGAGGTCGGGCTCCGCGAAGCCCTGGAAGTCGGCGTACCAGCCGACGAGAACGGAGTCGGCGGGCACGAAACCGCGGGTGCGGGCGGCGTGCAGCAGGGCGGTCTGGCGGCCGGCCTCCAGCAGGACGACGGACGGGACGTGGTCGGGCGCGCCCTCGGTGTAGACGGGGTGGCCGTGCGGGACGCCGACGCGGGCGTGCAGGGTGCCGTCGTCCTCCTCCTCGCAGCGGCCGATCAGCACGTTGGCGGGGTCGGCGCGGCCCACCTCGGCCGGGCGGACCCGCTCGTCGGCCGCGGGGTCGCGGTCGTCGGGTGCGGCTCCGGTCCGGCTCAGGGTCCGGCCGCGGGCGCGGTGGCTCTCGTAGACGCGGGGCATCAGGAAGACGATCCGGGCGCTCGCGTTCCCGGCCGGCTCGCCGTCCAGGTGCAGCGCGGCGCGGCACTCGAGCCCGCGCGGGACGCCGCCGACGACGTCCACCGGCTCGAGTTCGAGGTCCAGGTCGAGGTGGGCCGCGCGGGACGGCCGGGGCCGGGCCCAGGCGTCGGCGGGCACGGCCTCGATCCCGGTGGTCGAGAAGACGGCCGGCCGCACGGCGGGGACGCGGAAGTAGCGATGGGCGACGAAGAGCGCGGAGCGGCGCAGCGCCTCCAGCGGCGCGTGCAGCTCGTGGTGGCGGCCGGCGCCGTCGGTCCACAGCGGGTGGGACTCGGGCAGTTCCAGCGAGAGTCCGAACTGCTGCGGGACGGCGGCGGTGCTGCCGTTCATCAGGCCTTCGAGCGTGTCGGGCCGGTGCACCAGGTGGTAGCCGAACCCGGGCGCCGGGGCAGGACGGGTCTGCATCTAACGGGTCCCTTCTCGTTCGGCGTCCTCGGGTGGACCGGACGCGGCGCGGTGGTAGGCGGCGAGGACCAGTTGCCAGACGGTCTGCAGCTGCTCCTCGTCGAGCGGCCCGTAGACCAGGACGGAGCCGTCGGGCTCCGCGTGCGTGCCCCAGCCGGTCTGGACGACCTCCTCGGCGAGGGCGGTGGGCAGCACCAGGTGCTGGCTGCCGTCGTAGAGCGGATGGGCGTGGCCGAACTCGGTCCCGTCCATGAAGGCGTCGGCCGGCCCGCGAGCCAGCGCTGGGGAGAGCAGGTAGGCGCAGGTCCCCGGCACGCACAGGGCCGTGGGGCCCAGGATCACGCCGGGGAGCTGTGCGGCGAGCGTGAGCAGGGCCCGCTGCAGGCCCACGGGGGCCGTCCGGGTGACCTGTTCCACGCGACCGCGGGTGGAGACCAGAGGCGGCGGTCCCGGGCGCGGGGGCAGCCGGATCGCTGATTCCATGCGGTCAGTCTGTGCGGGGCCGTTCCCGTAGCGGTCCCGATCCGTTCCCGAACTCCCGTACGAGCAAGGACGCTTGATGGGAACGCGCGATCGAAGGATGGAGCTCGTCCGGAACCGCTCCGAACAGCCTCCCCGAAGGGTGATCCGACATGATCCGCAAGGCAGCTGCGACCGTGGGCACGATCCTTCTCGGACTGGCCGTCTGGGGAGCCCTCCCCGGCGCCGCCGGCACCGCCCTGGCCGACGACCACATGAGCCCCGAGGTCGTGACCGTCGGCCGTTGAGGCCACCCGGAACACCGCGGCCCGAACCGGGCCGCCGCGGCCGCCGAGGCCGCTCGGGTCACCGGCGCCGCCGACGCACCGTGACCCCGCTGACGCCCCGTCAGCGCGTGCGGACGTGCCCCACCGGGACGCCCATGGCCTCGAACAGTTCCCGGGCCTGACGGCCCATCTGCTCGGCCAGCTCCTGCTCCCCGGTACGTTCCGCCGACTCGGCGATCCCCTGCATGGCCTCCGCCAGGCCGATCCGGTATCCGATGCGCTGCGCCTTCTTGTAGGCCGCCCTGCTGTTGCGCAGCGCCTCCGGGTACTCGCCGCGGCTGTGGTGCGCGGCGCCCAGGACGTTGTGCAACCGGACCGCCATCGACGGTCCGGTCTCCGTCCACAGGGCGTCGCGGACCACGGCCTCCCAGCGCCGCACCTCGGCGGGCCGGCGGCGCAGCAGCTCCAGCTGCGTGAACCGGGACGCCACCAAAGCCGTGTAGGTCCGGGTCCGGCGCAGCTGCGCGAGGTCCCAGGCGGCCTCCAGATGTGCCCCGGCGCCGTCCGGATCACCCATTCCCACACGGGAGTTGGCCAGATTGACCAGGGCCAGCGTCTCCCCCTGCAGCTCCCCCAGCTCCCGGTAGAGCTCGATCGCCTGCCGGGCGCTGTCCGCGGACTCCCGGTACCGGCCCAGGTAGCCCGCGGCGGAGCTGATGCTCACCAGCGTCGCCGCCTGCTCCCGGGAGGCGCCGCTGCGCCGGGTCAGCTCCAGGGCCTCCTCCAGCCGGGCGAGGCCCTGGGCGTAGTCGCCCAGGAAGCTGTGGAAGGTGCCGATCCGGCGAAGGCAGGCCGCCTGCATCCCCGGATCCCCGAGTTCCCTGGCCAGGGCCAGGGCCCGCTCCGCGTGCTCCAGGCCCTCCTGGAACCGGCCCAGGTTCCACAGCGCCACGGACAGGTTGGTGGTGACCAGCCGCAGCACGGCCGGGTCACCCAGGTCCTCCGCCGCCTGCACGGCGATCTCGGCGACCTCCAGGCTCTCCTCCAGGTAGCCGTAGAGCTGCAGGAACTCGCTGAGGTAGCGCGGCATCACGGCGGCGTGCCAGTGCAGCCCGGACTCGCGCGCCTGCCGCAGCCCGGCGATGACGTTGCCGAACTCCCGTGCCAGCCAGGCGCGGGCGGTCTCGGCGTCGCACAGCTCCGGCCCGTCCTGCGCCACCACGCACGCCTGCGGCGCACCGGTCCGGGCGATCGTGGGCTTGCCGGGGTAGAGGCGCTCCGAGGCGCGGCTCAGGGTGAGGTGGTAGTGGTCCAGCAACCGCTCGACCGCGCAGTCCCCCGCGTTGCGCCCGTCGTCGGAGGCGTCCTGTTCGTCCTTGACGCAGCGGGCATAGGCGCGGACCAGGTCGTGGAAGCTGTAGCGGCCCTCGACGTGCTGGCGCAGCAGGTGGACGTCGACGAGCTGCTCCAGCTGGTCGGCGGCCTCGTCGGGGCTCACCCCGATCAGTGCGGCGGCGGCGTGGACGTCGAAGTCGTAGCCCGGGAAGCAGCCCAGCATCCGGAAGGCGAACCGGAGTTCGCAGCTCATCGCCAGGTAGGAGAGGCTGGTGCCGGCCTCCACGCTGCGGCTGCCGCCGCGCAGTTCGCGCAGCCTCCGGGTCTCGGTCCCCAGGCGGTCCACCATGTGCTGGATCGACCAGCCGGGACGGTCCACCAGTCGGCCGGTGCAGATGCGCAGCGCCAGCGGGAGCCGGCCGCACAGCTCGATCAGCTCGTCCACGGCCTGCGGCTCGGCGGCGACCCGCTCCTCGCCCAGGGACCGGACCAGCAACTGGCGGGCGTCGCCGGAGGACATCACATCGACCAACAGGGCCTGAGCGCCGTCCAGTTCGCTCAACCGGACCCTGCTGGTGATCAGCACCAGCGATCCGGGCGCGGCGGGCAGGAGCGGCTGCACCTGCTCGGCGCTGCCTGCGTTGTCCAGCAGCACCAGCAGCCTGCGGTTGGCGGTGGTCACCCGCCACAGGGCGATCCGGGCCAGCAGTCCCTCGGGGATCCGCTCGTCGGGGACGCCCAGGGTGCGCAGCAGCACGTCGAGGGCGACAGCCGGGTCCAGCGGGAGCTGACCCGGCGTGAAACCGCTGAGGTCGACCCAGAGTTGACCGTCGGGATAGTGGGCCGCGACGGCATGGGCGGCGCGCACGGCCAGCGTGGTCTTGCCGCAGCCGCCCATCCCCTCCAGCGAGATGATCTTGACCTGGGCACTGGGGGCGGCGAGTTCGATCAGCCGCTCCAACTCGTCGCCGCGGCCCGTGAAGTCGGGCAGGTCGTACGGGAGCGAGCAGGGCGCTTCGGGTCTGCGGGCGGCCGGCGGCGCGGAGGTCAGCGGGAACGCCGGCGCGGGCGGGCTGACGGACGGGGCGGCGAGCAGGTCGGGGCTGGCGCGCAGGATGTCGGCGTGCAGGCGCTCCAGCTCCGGACCCGGGTCGATGCCCAGTTCCTCGCCGAGCAGCTCGCGGATCCTGCGGTACTCCTCCAGCGCCTCAGCCTGTCTCGCGGAGCGGTACAGGGCCCGCATCAGCAGCCCGCGCAGCCGCTCCCGCAGCGGATGCTCGGCGACCAGTCGCCGCAGCTCGCCGATGACGTCGGCCCCGGCCCCCAACTCCAGCCGCAGCGCGGCCAGTTCCTCGCAGGCGGCGAGCCGGCGCTCTTCCAGTTCGGCCACCGCGGCGGCCAGCTGCGGGNGGCCCGCCGCTGCCGCCGAGCACGGAACCGCGCCACAGGTCGAGCCCGGCCCGCAGCTGCTCGGCCGCGTTCTCCCGCAGCCCCGCGGCGGCAGCCTCGCGGGCGCGGCGCAGCCGGATGTTGAACAGGCTGAGGTCCAACTGCTCCTCGTCCAGGGCGAGTCGGTACCCCGCGCCCTCGGTGAGCAGGATCGCCGCCCCGCCCGGCAGGCGACGGCGCAGGTCCCCCACGGTCTTGCGGATCTGGTGCGCGGCGGTCGCCGGCGGCTCGCCGTCCCAGACCGCGTCCACCAGGCGCGGCACCGGGACCATCCGGTTGACCTCCAGGGCCAGGGCCACCAGCAGGCGTTCCTGCTGGGGTCCCCCGAGCGGCAGCCGCTCGTCGCCGTACCGGCACTCCAGTGGACCGAGCACCGCCAACGAGACTCTGGGCTCCGTAGATTCCAGGACGTCTGCCATAGGCGGCGCTTCTCCCCCCGGTTACGCGGCCAGCGGGCCTACACGCTACAGCGGGGGCGCAGGTGCACGCCAGCAGCGTGACCAGTATTTGACAATTGGTGGGCGCAGCTTCCGTGAACGGCAAGGTCAGAGTTGCCGGGAGGCCCACAACGGGAGGTCGACGGTGCGCAGCCGCACCCGCACGCGGGGCCCGCGCTCCTCCCAGCCGGGCAGGTGCAGGGCCACGGCGCCGCCGTGCGTCTGCGGCGTGGCGATCTCGGCGAAGGCCCAGTCCTCCGGCTCGGTGCCCGCCCCCGACGCCCGGTCCCCCACGGTCTCGTAGGCCGGCCCGAGCCCGACGCAGAAGCTGTCCAGTTCGGCCCAGAGCCCGTCGCCGGTGCCCTTGAGGTAGGCCTCCTTGCGCACGAAACAGTGCAGGAACGCGCGCGCCTGGAGATCGGCGGGCAGCGCGCGGATCGCCCGCTGCTCGACCGGATGCAGCAGCGGCACCAGGTCAGTCCCGGGCACCGAGGCGAGCGTCTCGACGTCCGCGCCGACCGGGGTGGCGGCGAAGGCCACGACGGCCAGGCCGGAGGTGTGCGACAGCGAGAAGTGCAGGGGCGGCCGCGCCGGCACCACCGGGCGCCCGTGCCTGCGCCCGCAGCCACGGCAGTTGGCGTGCTCGATGGGAACCCGGTCGGGCGCGCAGCCCAGGTAGGCGCCGAGGAGCAGGCGCAGGGCGACGTGCGACGCCAGCAGCGAGGCACGGCCGGACTCGTCCCCGCAGCGGGCGACGCGGTCGCGCTCCGCGGGATCGAGCAGGTGCCCCAACTCCTCTGCGGCGGCGACCTGTCCGGGGTCGGGACGCAGGCTCCACACTTCCGCGGTGCCGCGGGGGGGACGATGCCCCGGCGACGGCAGATCCGAACCGGCGGACGGCGCTCCTCGACGTTCAGCGGTGGTGTGCACGGTCACCTCCTGGATCAACGTGTGCGGATCAGCGTGCGCCAGCTCACTAAAGCCCCGTTAGGGGCACCGGACGCCACCCGGCGGCGCAGCCGCCCCCCGGCTGCCCGGGCCCCTCCCCGGCGGCGCAGCCGCCCTCCGGGAGCGCGGGCCCGGCCCGGCGGCGCAGCCGCCCAGGGGCGCGAGGAACTGCGCCAGCAACCCACCACTCGGGGAGGTCCGGCCCCCATGTCGGGTCGATCCACCGCGCGTGGTGGGTTGCTCGCGCAGTTCCCGCGCCCCCAGGGAGTGCTCGCCGTTGCTCGCGCACACACGGCGCAGCCGCACATGGTCACAGCCCCGCAACCCCAGGGGTCCTCGCCGTTGCTCGCGCCCACGCGGCGGAGCCGCACATGGGCACAGCCCCGCAACCCCAGGGGTCCTCGCCGTTGCTCGCGCACACACGGCGCAGCCGCACATGGGCACAGCCTCGCAGCCCCAGCGCGCGGGCCTGTGAGGGGTTTAGGGGAACACAAAGGCGAAGGGTGATCCTCGGGATGACGATGCGTCAGCGACCCGGGGAGGCTGAGCCCCCCGGGAAGGGAGGGTTCTGTGACAGCACGTCGAACCGGCTCCGACCAGCCGGAAGTGCGCCTGCGGACGCGCGTGGTGCACGGGTACCGGCGGGCGTTCCGGATGGCGGGGCGGGGCTCGGCCGTCCTGCTGATCCACGGCATCGGGGACTCCTCGTCCACCTGGTCGCCGGTGATCCCCGGGCTCGCCCGCCACCACCGCGTCATCGCCCCCGACCTCCTCGGTCACGGGGCGTCCGACCGCCCCCGCGCGGACTACTCCGTCGGCGCCTACGCCAACGGCATGCGCGACCTGCTCTCGGTCCTCGGGATCGAGCGCGCCACCCTCGTCGGGCACTCCCTCGGCGGCGCGGTGGCGATGCAGTTCGCCTACCAGTTCCCCGAGCGCTGCGAGCGCCTGGTCCTGGTCGCCACCGGCGGCGTCGGGCGGGAGGTGACCCCGCTGCTGCGGGCCGCCTCCCTCCCCGGCGCTGAACTCGTGCTCACCGCACTGGGGTTGCCGACCGCGCGGTTCCAGATGCAGTTGCTGACCAAGGCCCTGCAGCTGCTCGACACCGGCCTCGGCGTCGACGCCGAGGACCTGCTCCGGGTCGTGGACGCGCTGCCCGACGCGTCCGCCCGCAGCGCGTTCATCCGCACCCTGCGCGCGGTGGTGGACTGGCGCGGTCAGGTGGGCACGCTGCTGGACCGCTGCTACCTCACCCAGGGCATGCCGACCATGCTGGTCTGGGGTGAGCGGGACCAGGTGATCCCCTCCGTGCACGCGGGTATCGCCCACGTCTCCATGCCCGGCAGCCGGCTCGAACTCTTCGAGGACGCCGGGCACTTCCCGTTCCACTCCGACCCGCAGCGGTTCATCCGAACCCTCCGCGACTTCATCGCCACGACCGAGCCCGCCGGCTTCGCCCCGGAGGAGTGGCGCAGCATGCTGCGCGGGCGCCGACCCGACCCGCGGGCCCTCAAGCTCGCCGGAACCCTCGCGAGGTCCGCATGACCAGATACCTCCAGGCCGCAGCCGTGCCCGACACCCGGCTGCGGCTCTTCTGCTTCCCCTATGCAGGCGGCGGCGCGTCGACTTACGCCGGCTGGCAGCGCCGGCTGGGCAGCAGAGTGCAGGTGCTGCCGGTGCAGCTGCCGGGCCGGGAGAGCCGGTCCGGGGAACCGCGGTTCACCGACCTGGGCGCGCTGGTGCGCGACCTGGACCGGGAACTCGCCGACGAACTCGACTTCCCGCACATCCTGTTGGGCCACAGCATGGGCGCTCTGATCGCCTACGCGCTGGCCCGGCACCGGGCCGAGCTGGGCGAGCGGCTGCCGGAGGCGCTGGTGCTCAGCGCCTACCGGGCCCCCCACCTGCCCGCCCCGGAGCTGGCCCGGCCGGACGCGGACGACGACGAACTGGTGCACTCCCTGGTCGGCCTGGGCGGCATCCCGCAGATCCTGCTGGACCATCCCGACTGGCTCTCCGCGCTGCTGCCGGTGGCCCGCGACGACCTGCTGATGTGCTCCGGCCCGGGACCCAGCGGCAAGGAGCCGCTGCCGCTGCCGATCCAGGCCTACGCCGGCTCCGACGACAACCTGGTCACCCCGGCCGAGGTGGCCGAGTGGGTGGAGTACTCGCAGTGCGGCTTCTCCATGCGCACCCTGCCCGGCGGCCACTTCTTCCTGCGCGAGCAGGAGGACGTCTTCCTGAACGACCTGGCCCACTCGCTGGACACGGTGGTCGGCCTCTACCACTGATTCCCGACCAACACGCCTGAGGGCGGCGGCCGTTGCGGGCGCCTCCCTCTTGGGTGTCAGGTCCGGATCAGCTGAGCTTGCGCTCCGCGGAACCCGGGCGCTTGAGGCCCCGGAAGCCCACCAGGCCGTTGACGATGCTGAGGACCAGCATCACCACCAGGCCGATGAAGGCCACCCGCAGGCCGTGCACCAGTGCCGTCTGCGCGCTGGCGCCGTGGGTCAGCTCGTGGGTCATCCGGTTGTTGAGCAGGGTCACCGAGACCGCGATGCCGAAGGCCGCGCCGATCTGGGTGGAGGCGTTGAGCAGCGCCGAGGTGGTGCCGGCGTCCTCCTCGGTGGCGTCGGCCGTGCCCACCACCGGGGTGGCGATCAGGCAGAACACCAGGCCGGCCCCGAACAGCGCCGACAGCGGCAGCATGAAGGAGACGTAGGAGGCGTGCAGCGGGATGCCGATGGCCACGCCGATGACGCCGGCCAGGAAGGCCGTGCCGAGCAGGTACATCGCCCGCGGGCCCACCTTGTTGACGAGCTGTGAGGCGACCGGCGCCAGCACCATCAGGCCGACGCTGGTCGGCAGCCAGGCCAGGCCGGTGCGCAGCGGGCTGTAGCCGCTGACGTCCTGGAGGTAGAGCGGGATCAGGAAGAACAGCGGCATCATGAAGGCCGCGGTGAGGAACTCGCCGAGCGCGCCGGCGACCACCGTGCGGGAGCGGAACAGCCGCAGCGGCAGCAGCGGGGCGGCCGACCGGCTCTCCACCACCAGGAACACGCTGAGCAGCACCACCGCGCCCGCGAAGGAGCCCAGGGTCTGCCCGGCGGTCCAGCCGTGGGTGCTCGAGGTGACGATGCCGTAGACCAGCAGCACCAGGCCGCCGGTGGCGGTCAGCGCGCCGAGGGTGTCGGTGGCCTCGCGGACGGTGTTCCGGACCGAGCGGCCCACCAGGGCGATCGCACCCGCGGCGACCAGGACGCCGACCGGTACGTTGATCCAGAAGGCCCAGCGCCAGTCGGAGTTGCCGATGGCGCCGCCGATGATGGTGCCGACGCTGGCGCCGACGCCGATCACCGAGCCCCAGACGCCGAAGGCCTTGGAGCGCTCCTCCGGGTCGGTGAAGGTGGTCACCAGGATGGACAGCGAGGCCGGCGAGAGCGCCGCGGCCGCGATGCCCTGGACGGCACGGGCGGTCAGCAGCTGGCCCTCGGAGTGGGCGAGACCCGCGGCGAGCGAGGCGAGGGTGAACAGCACCAGGCCGCCGAGGAACATCTGCTTGCGTCCCGCCACGTCGGACAGCCGGCCGCCGAGCAGCAGCAGGCCGCCGAAGAGCAGCACGTAGATGTTCATCACCCACTGCAGGCCAGGGGTGGACAGGTGGATCGCGTGCTGGAGCTGCGGGCCCATCACGTTCACCACCGACGCGTCGATGGCGATGATGAACTGGGCGAACGAGATGACGACCAGCACCCACCAGCGGCGCGGGTCGGCGGCGGCGACCGCCGGTGCGGTCTGCGGCACCGGGGCCTCGGCGGGCGCGAGCCGCGCCTCGGTCGATTCGGTGGTCATTCCTTCTCCTTGGTCGTCCTTGGTCGTCCTGTACACGGCAGGGAACCGCTACCGGAACGGTAGGAACGGGGGCATAAGCGCCGCTAAAACGGCGGGCCCCGGCCGCGTCGGGGGAAAGCCGCGGCCGGGACCGGTTCAGGGGCGCCGTGCTGACGCAGGGTCAGGCGGAGAGCAGCTGGTAGATGCCGCGCAGATTGCGCTCGGCGAGCAGCTTGCCCAGCGGGGCGCGCTTGCCGGTGTACTTCTCGGCGGCGGCCACCAGCTTGAGCAGGTGGATGGAGTCCCAGGCGACGACCCGGTCGAAGTCGTCCTCCAGGTCGGACTGGACCAGGGGCAGCGCCAGCTCGTCCTTGACGAGCTGCAGGAAGTCGGTCTCGGTGAGCATCCGGGCCTCTCAGAAGTCGGTGTCGAGCCGGAGGTGGGCGGGGGCGGCCGCCACGTCCTCCAGCGGGTGGCGGAAGGTCAGCTCGGCCTCGTCCCCGCCGGTCGGCGCGAAGCCGACGGAGGGCCAGAACTCGCGGACCCGGTGGTTCTTCTTGGTCGGCCGGTAGGCGGCGGTCACCGCGGACACCCCCTGGGCGCGGGCGTGTTCGAGGACGGCGGCCACGGTGGCCTGCTCGATGCCGCGGGCGAAGACCCGGCAGCTGAGGATCAGGTTGTCGATGTGCAGGGTGTCCCCCTCGCGGTGCGCGAAGAGAGCGCCGACGACACCGTTGTCGCCGAAGCGGTCGCCGGAGCGCACCGAGAGCACCAGGTGCTCCGGATCGTCGATCCGGGCCCGCACCTCGTCCGGCTGCAGCCGCTGCGTGGTCAGGTTGAACTGGTTGGTGCGCAGCGTCAGTTGCGCCACCCGGGCGAGGTCGAGGTCGCCCACGGCGGAGACCTGGACGCGGACCTGGAGCTGCTCCAGGTACTCCTCGTAGGAGCCGCTGCTGTCCAGCAGGTCCTGGCGCTCGGACTCGACCCGGTAGAGCGAGGCCCGCTCGCGGTCCTCGGCGGTCAGCTCGCGGACGTCGAACCAGCCGTCCGCCAGCAGCTTCTCCACGTGCAGGGCCGGCTCCTCGTCGAGCCGGACCACCGCGACCTCGGGCAGGCCGGCCGCCACCAGGCCGGTCTCGAAGGTGGAGTCGTCGGCGAAGACGAAGCTGTCCACGCCGAGGTTGAGCTTGGCGGCGATGTCCCGCAGGTTCGCGTCCTTCGGGTTCCAGTTGGCGTTGATCCGGACGAAGTCGGTGTCGCGCAGCACCATGTCGGGGTGGGTGCGCAGGACTTCGAGCACCGGTTCCTGGTCGTTCTTGCTGGACACCGCCAGCAGCACGCCCTGGGAGCCGATCTGCCGGGCCAGCTTCTGGAAGGTGCCGAAGGCCTCGCCGCGGAAGGTGGTCGCGGCGGCGATGCCGTCCGCGCCGTCGTCGCCGAGGACGCCGTCCCACAGGGTGTTGTCCAGGTCCAGCACCAGGACCTTCTTGGCCTTGCCGCGCAGGGCCCGGCCCAGGTGGCCGACCTCGCGGGCGTAGCGGGCCAGCAGCTCCTCGCCCAGGTGGGCCTTGGCGTAGGCGGACATCCGCGGGTCGTTCAGCGGGCCGCCCTGGGCGACCAGGGGTTCGAGGTCCACGACCACGATCCGGGGGTCGGTCCGGGCCAGCTTGAGCAGGCCGATGTTGAACTCCCGCCAGGCGACCGAGACCTCGTTGCGCGAGCGCAGGTCGACCAGCTGCTGCAGCAGGGCGCGGGGCAGCGGCAGGGTGTTCAGCACCACGGTTGCACTGGAGGTCCGCTCCAGGTAGCGCTCCAGCAGCGTCGTCAGCTGGGTGAGCTTGGCCGTGGCGGTGGCCGCCAGGTCCTCCGCCCGCCAGACGGCGGGGAGTTCGTCGGCCACGGTCTGCGGGTCCAGCACCACCAGCGCCAGGTCCAGTCCCTCGGCGTGCAACGGGCTGTCGGGCTCCTGGAGTTCGCGTACCCAGCCGTCGAAGTCGCCGAGGGCGAGCTGGGTCAGGAAGCCGTGCCGGGCGAGTTCGACGTGCAGGGCGGGGGCGATCCCGCCGACGGTGCCGTGGCCGGCCACCGCCACCCGCAGCACCGGCGTGTCCGGGTGCGCGGCGAGGACGGCGGCCGGGTCGAGGCGGGCGAGCAGCTGCCCGGCCCGGGACAGGTCCGTGGCGGACTGCTCGCCCCAGGCGAGCTCCGCCAGCAGCGGGGCCACACCCGGGTACTCCTCGGCCAGCCGGCCTTCGGTCTGCCATGCGCGCAGCCGGTCCAGCGGGCTCTGGATGACGGTGGACATCCCTGGATCTCCTTTCCTGGCTCAGTGGTTGACGGCGGTTCAGGCCTGCGGGCCCCAGGCGGGGGCTTCGAGGATCTCCATGACGAAGGCGGTCCAGATGAA
Organism: Streptacidiphilus monticola; assembly: GCF_042658505.1. Lineage (NCBI taxonomy): Bacteria > Bacillati > Actinomycetota > Actinomycetes > Kitasatosporales > Streptomycetaceae > Streptacidiphilus > Streptacidiphilus monticola. The sequence goes on from NZ_JBHSQJ010000007.1 coordinate 23,033, forward strand.
CCCGGTGCCGACGCCGATGGTGAGCACCTTGTCGCCCGGCTTCAGCGGGGCGGTCTCCACCAGGTGGTTGAGGTTGACGATGTGGTCGGCCGCGCCCATGTGGCCGAAGTCGCGGCCCCACTCGTAGACGGTGCGGGAGACGTCCACCCCCAGCGGGTGGTAGAAGCCCCAGTCGACGATGGTCTGGCCGGTGTTGGCGTGGATGAGGTAGGCCATGTCGTCGATCCCGAGGCCGAGCTCGTCGAAGAGCTGGCCGGTGACCGCGAAGAGGCTCTTGGTCATCCGCTCGATGGTCTGCTCGTAGAGGTTGTCGCCGGTGGCGAGGAAGTCGCGCTTGCGGCTGCGCAGTGAGACCGTGCGGCCCTCCGCGAAGGGTCCGGTGGTCCAGTCGCCGCCCCGGTAGATGGGCTCCAGGGTGGAGTCGGCGTAGGTGGTGCTGCCCAGCACCCGGGCGAAGCCGGTGCGCGTGGACAGCACCAGGGCGCCGGCGCCGTCGCCGAAGACCTGCTGGTCATCGCTGTTCCAGCGGTCGAAGTAGGGGAGGTGGAAGGAGTCGCCGGCGGTGACCAGCGCGGCGGTGTCCGGCCGGGCGGCCACCCAGGAGGCGGCGAGCTCGAAGCCGACCAGGCCGCCGTTGGAGCCCTGGCGCACCTCGGCGGTGGCCGCGTGGCCGCCGATCGAGTTGTCCTGCACGTAGGAGGCGGGGGTCCAGAACTCCTGGCCCTGGTGGCTGTTGTTGCCGTGGACCACCAGGCCGAACTCCTCCGGCAGGTGACCCGAGCGCTCCACGGCCTGGCGGGCGGCGGCCGCGGCCATCTGGGCCGGGCCCTCGTCCTCCAGTCTGGCCACCCGGACCTGGCGTATGCCGTTGGCCAGGTGCTCGTCCTGGGTGTAGCGGCCGGCGGCGATCGCCTCCTCGGCGGTCTCGACCGCCTTGGGCAGGTAGGCGCCCGTCCCGGCCACATAGAGATTGTCCCAGCGCATTCCAAACTCCTCGGGTTTCCTCGGATTCACGGGGCCCTTTCCGGACATCCGCAGAATGGCACCGGGAACTAAAGTTCGACTTCAGCGTCTGGCGAGCTGGGCCCAGAGCAGTCCGGCGGACCAGGAGCCGAACAGCAGGAATCCCACCATCCCGCTGCCGAAATGCCCGTGACGGACCATCATCACCAGGTACCAGGCGCACAGCGCGGTCAGCAGCACCGCCCCGGTGATGCTCACCTTGGGTGCGAACAGGCCCACGGCCACCAGCAGCGCGCCCAGCGCGTCGATGGCGGCGACGGCCAGCATGGCGCTGCGCGAGGTGATTCCGGTGAACTGGGTGAACAGCGGCGCATTGCGTCCGCTGATCAGGTTCACCGGGGCGAAGGAGAATTCCAGGATCAACAGGATGGAGAGGACGATGACGACGGCCGTCATGGCTTTCTTTCCGTTCTTCTCGGCCGGACTGCTGGTTTCCGCGACGTTCAGCACCGGCGGCCGTCCTCGAGTCGGAAGCCGTAGCCGAGGGCCCGGTCGATGCCGATGTGCGCACCCCAGGCCAGCCCCGCGACGATGAGCGGCTGGCCGAAGGTCGCGGCCCCGACGGCGATCATCGCGACCGGCACCATCGGGTGGTGCAGCAAGTTGTAGAGGCGGGCGGCCTTGGGGCTCAACTGGCCGCGCTCGGGCCCGGCGTGGGCCACGTCGTAGAAGAGGGCGCTGTCGGGGGCGAGCAGCGCGGGCCAGAAGGTCCAGGTGGCCGCGCCGCCGAGGGCGACGCCCAGCGCGAGCGAGCCCAGCCCGACCGCACCGCTGACGGCGCGGCCGACCGGGTGGCGCCAGGTCCACGCGCCCCAGGGCAGCCGCTCCCGGGTCAGCGGCACCGGCTTGACGAAGTCCATCATGGTCGTGCTTCTCCCTACTTGGATGTCGCAGCGGCCGGCACCGGCGCGGCGGCCGGTGCGGTCAGGTCCAGGCCGGGAACGCCGTCCCCGCCCTGGAGTTGGAAGTAGGCACCCGCGAGGATGCGCTGCTTGAGCGCGGGACTGCGGTCCACCAGCCGGTAGAGCAGCTGCCGCCCGCGCACCTGCCAGGGCTGCTCCAGCGCGAACATCCGCTCCTGGCGCAACTGCAGCCCGCGCGAGCGGGCCACGGAGGGCTCGCGCACGGCCTGGAACTCGGCCAGGACGGAGTCCAGCAGCGGTATGGAGGGCGTACGCCCGCCGGCGAAGTGCGGTGCCAGCATGGGCGCCAGGGTCACCGCGTCGATGACGGCGTGGTTCACGCCCTGGCCCAGGATCGGCGACAGGGTGTGCGCGGCGTCGCCGGTCAGCACCAGCCCGGGGCGGTGCCAGCGGGGGACCAGTGCGGTGAAGATGTCCAGCATGGACGTGTCCGTCCAGCCCTTGACGTGGGTGCGGACGGTCTCCGACAGCTCCGGCGCGAGGGCGTCGATCCTGCGGTGGAGCGCGGAAATGCCTTCGGCGCGAAGCTCCTTGAGGCCGCCCTTGGGAATGTTCAGGCCGACCCGGACGTCGTCGGGGTGGGTCGGGATGAACAGCCCGTGCTGGCCGCCCCGGATCCGGACGCGGTAGGTGGCCGCGTCCCATTCCGCGGGGAAGGGCAGCTTGAGCCAGATGACGTCGCGGTCCAGCGGCACCTTGGTGGCGGCCAGCCCGGACAGCTCCCGGATCTTGCTGAACCGCCCGTCGGCGGCGACGGTCAGCGTGGCGTGGACGGTGAGGTCACCCTCGGGGGTACGGCAGCGGACCCCGGTGACGGTGCCGTCGGCGGCCTCGACGAGCTCCACGGCCGTTGCGCGGCGCAGAAGTTGGAAGCCCTCGAACGGGGCGGCCTGCTCGGCGAGGACGGACAGCAGGGCGGGCTGCGGCAGCTCGACGGGGTAGGGGTGCGGGTAGGGGAAGTCCGCGAACTCCGCGCGAAGGACGGTCCGTCCGCCGTCGGTGATCTCCATGCGCCGCATCTCCAGGAAGGAACCGCGGAGTTTCGGCAGCAGGCCGAGGCGGTCGAGCAGCCAGACCGAGTCCGGGGAGATGGACTCACCGCGGAACGAGCGGGCGTTGGTGGCGCTCTGCTCCACGACGGTGACGCGGACCTCGCGTCTCGCCAGCTCCAGGCCCAGCGCGAGGCCGGCGGGGCCACCCCCGACGACGCATACCTGTGCGGTCACATCCTCAGCCATCGTCTCCCTGCCTCCCTCATTCCACGGTCGCCGCCCACGCTCCCGGCCGGCCCTTAAGCCCCACTTGCGCCCTGCGGGCAGCAACGAGCCACCCCTGGTGCGGCCCGGGCTCTCGGCAGGCGGCCTGCTCCGCAGCGGCCGGTGGCCCGGGCCGGCCACGGGGCCCGGCTCTCGGCAGGCGGCCGGCCCCCTCAGGGGCGCGCGGAACTGCGCGAGCAACCCACCACCCGCGGAGGTTCGACCCCATGTGCGGGACGGACCTCCGCGGGTGGTGGGCCGGTCGCGCAGTTCCCCGCGCCCCTGAGGGGGGCTGCAACTGAGCCTTTAGCGGTGGGGGGCACGCTCGCGGCGACCGAAGGGAGCGTGGGGATGAGCGAGCCGATGGAGTACCCGTTCGAGCGGGAGGGGGCGTTGACGCCCTGCCCCCACTACGCCCGGCTGCGGGCGGAGAGTCCGGTCAGCCTCGTGCGGATGCCCAGCGGGGACACCGCCCGGCTGGTCACGAGCTACGAAGGAGTTCGGGCCGTCCTCGGCGACCCGCGGTTCAGTCGGGAGGCCACCCTCGCGGAGGGGGCTCCCCGTCTCGCCGCCGCGCCGCAGCGCTTTCCCAGCCTGCCCAACCTCGACGGCGCGCCGCACGCCCGCGTCCGGGCGCTGGTGTCACGGGAGTTCACCGCCCGTCGGGTCGCCGCCCTGCGGCCGCGGATCCAGCAGCTCACCGACGAACTGCTCGACGCCCTCGCCGAGGCCGGCCCGGGGCAGGATCTGGTCCAGGCGTTCGCGTTCCCCCTCCCCGTCCGGGTGATCTGCGAGTTGCTCGGCGTCCCGCTCGCCGACCAGGAGAAGTTCTCCCGCTGGTCCGCCGCCTTCGTGGCGACCACCGGCGCGAGCGCGGCGGAGATGCTCGCCGCCCAGGCCGGCCTCCGCGACTACCTCGCCCAACTCCTGCTCGCCAAACGGGAGTCACCGGGCGACGACCTGCTCTCCGCACTCGTCACCGTGCACGACCAGGACGAGGGGCGGCTCAGCCAGGAGGAGTTGGTCTACCTCGGCGTCAGTCTGCTGGTCGCCGGGCACGAGACGACGGTCAACCAGATCGCCAACGGCACCCTGGCGCTCCTCGTCGAGCCCGGCACCGCCGTCAAGGCGCTCACCGACGGCTCCGAGGACGACGCCGCGGCCGTCGTGGAGGAGCTGCTCCGGCTCCACCTGCCCGGGGACGAGACGCTGCTGCGCATCGCCGTCGAGGACGTCACCGTGGACGGGACGCTGATCAGGGCCGGCGAGGCCGTGCTGCCCTCGCTCGGCTCCGCCAACCGCGACGCCGCCCGCTTCGCCTCCCCCGACGAGCTGCACTGGGACCGCCCCGAGCGCGGGCACCTCAGCTTCGGCCACGGCAGCCACTACTGCCTCGGCTCGGGGCTGGCCCGGGCCGAGCTGCAGATCGCGCTGCGCTCGCTCTTCCGCCGCTTCCCGACCCTGCGGCTCGACGTCCCGCTCGCCGAGGTACCGCGCAGCACCGGCCGGCTGATCCACGGCGTGTCCCGACTGCAGGTGGCCTGGTGAACCGCCGCCTGGTGAACCGCCGGCTGCTGCTCCTGTTCCAACTGCGCTGGTGGCTCCGGCTGTTGCGGCGCGAGGCCTGGCGCGGCCTGGTCGCCTCCGGCGTCTGGTACGGCACCGTCGGCCCGGAGATCCTGCCGTCCGTGCTGCCCGGCGGCGACGGGGGCGGGCCGCCGCCCGGGCATCCGGAACGGCTGGTCGCCGAGAAGCCGCCCACCGCACAGGAGTCGGTGCTGTGGGTGCAGCTCACGCCGCCGGGCCGCGTCGGCGCCAGCCCAAGAGAGCCTTAAGCGCCCTTGGCGAACATCGGTTCGCCCGGGGCTCGCCGCCCATCGATCCGTCGACTGCGAAGAGACGAGGGACCACCTTGAACAGCACGCGGACCTTCACGGAGCTGGTGCTGCAGCGCACCGCCGACCTGGGAGAGAAGGACGCCTTCATCTTCCTGCACGACAGCGCCGCCGCCAGTGACGCGGAGCGGCTCACCTACGACGCCCTGGACGGCGAGGCCAAGCGGATCGCTTCCTGGCTGCAGCAGCGCGGCGCCTCCGGCGGCCAGGTGCTGCTGCTCTACCCCTCCGGGCTGGACTTCATCAAGGCGTTCACGGCCAGCCTCTACGCCGGCACGGTGGCGGTGCCCGCTCCGCTGCCCGGCGACCAGGGGAGCCACTTCGCCCGGGTGACCGCGATCCTCAAGGACGCCGAGGTCCGCGCGGTGCTGACGGACAGCGCCAACGAGCCGGGCATCAGCGGCTGGCTGAAGGAGGCCGGCCTGGACAGCATCCCGGTGCTGGCCACGGACACGACCGGCTGGGGCGACGCCGCCGACTGGCGCGAGCCCGAGCTGACCCCGGAGTCGCTGGCCTTCCTGCAGTACACCTCGGGCTCGACCAGCACCCCCAAGGGCGTCATGGTCTCCCACCGCAACCTGCTGGCCAACGAGTTGGCGATCCAGCACGCGCTCAGCAGCCACCAGGACACCCGGCTCGGCGGCTGGCTGCCCTTCTACCACGACATGGGCCTGATCGGGCACATCCTGCAGCCGCTCTACCTCGGCGGCTCCGCCGCGCTGATGTCGCCGATCTCCTTCCTCAAGCGGCCGGTCCGCTGGCTGCAGATGATCACCGAGCACAGGGTGACCGTCGGCGGCGGCCCCAACTTCGCCTTCGACCTGTGCCTGCGCCGGGTCACCGACGAGCAGCTGGCCCAACTCGACCTCAGCAGCTGGGAGCAGGCCTGCAACGGCGCCGAGCCGATCCGCGCCGAGACGGTCCGCGCCTTCACCGAGCGCTTCGCCCCGGCCGGCTTCCGCGCCGAGTCCTTCTTCCCCTGCTACGGCATGGCCGAGACCACGCTGCTGGTCTCCGGCACCCCGCTGGGCAAGGCCCCGGTCTTCCGCCGCGCCGACGCAGTCGCGCTGGAGCAGGGCGAGCTGCGCGAGGCCGCCGACGACGCCACCAGCGGCGTGCGCAGCCTGGTCAGCAGCGGCGTCATCACCGACTTCGACGTCCGCATCGTCGACCCGGAGACCTTCCGCGAGCAGCCCTCGGCGCACGTGGGCGAGATCTGGGTCAAGGGCGACAGCGTGGCCTCCGGCTACTGGAAGCGCCCCGAGGTCAACGAGGAGATCTTCAACGCGGTCCTGGTCAGCGGCGAGGGCGACGGCGAGGTCCGGGACGCGGGCTGGCTGCGCACCGGCGACCTGGGCCTGGTCGACGACGGCCAGCTGTACGTCACCGGCCGGCTCAAGGAGATGATCCTGATCAACGGCCGCAACATCTACCCCCACGACGTCGAGCGCGCGGTCCAGGCCCTGGACCCGGCCTTCGGCGTCGGCGGCGGCGCGGCCTTCTCGGTGGACGTGGCCGGCGCCGAACACCTGGTGCTGGTCCAGGAGATCCGCCCCAACGCTCCCTCCGCCGCCGACCTTCCCCAACTCGCCGCCGCCGCAAGGTCCCTGGTGAGCCGTGAGTTCACCGTCGCGCTGAGCGTGCTGCTGGTCCGCCCGGGTACGATCCGCAAGACCACCTCCGGCAAGATCCAGCGCACCCTGATGCGCAAGCTGGTCCTGGAGGGCCGCCTCGAGCCGGCCTTCCAGCAGCTGGAGGAGCCGGTCGCCGCCGCCGCTGCCGCCCTGGAACCGGTGGGCTGAGCCGTGACCGACCTGGAGACCGAAGCAGTCCACGCCCCCTACCGGTTGGCCGAGCAGCTGGAGCTGCGGCTGGGACCGGCCGAGGACCCCGCCAACCCGTTCAGCTTCCGGGCCTGCCTGGACCTGGACGAGCGCGAGGAGTTCCCGGCGGGGCCCTGCGCCAGGCTGGAGGAGCTGGGCGTCCACGCGTACTACGTCCCGGCCGAGCACGGCGGGCGGCTGGAGAACTACGAGCAGCTGCTCCAGGTGATGCGCACCGTCGCCCGCCGCGACCTGACGGTGGCCATCGGCCACGGCAAGACCTACCTGGGCGGCGTCTGCGTCTGGGTGGCGGGCGACCAGGAGCAGGCCGACCGCCTCGCCGAGGCGATCCACGCCGGACTGCCGGTCTCCCTGGGCCTGACCGAACGCGCCCACGGCAGCGACCTGCTGGCAGGCGAGGTGCGCGCGGAGCCGGACGGCGACGGCGGCTGGCTGGTCAGCGGCGAGAAGTGGCTGATCAACAACGCCACCCGGGGCAGCCTGATCTCGCTGCTCACCCGCACCGACCCGGCCGGCGGCCCGCGCGCCTTCAGCATCCTGCTGGTGGACAAGCGCAAGCTGCCCCAGGGCAGTTACCGCCACCTGGACAAGGTGCACACCCACGGCATCCGGGGCGCCGACATCTCCGGCATCGCCTTCGACCGGGCGCCGGTCCCCGCCTCCGCGGTGGTCGGCGACGTCGGCGGCGGCCTGGAGACCGTGCTCAAGGCGCTCCAGCTGACCCGCACCATGTGCGCGGCACTCTCCCTCGGCGCGGCCGACCACGCCCTGGCGCTCGGCCTGGAGTACGCCGGGCAGCGCCGCCTCTACGGCCGGACCCTGGCCGAACTGCCGAAATCGCGGCGTGAGTTGGCGGAGAGCACGGTGGACGTGCTGACCCACGAGGCGCTGGCCCTGGTCGCCTCCCGGGCGGTGCACACCGCCCCGCAGGAGCTGTCGCTGAGCGCGGCCGTCACCAAGTACCTGGTGCCCACCGGCACCGAGGCGGTGATCGGGCAGCTCACCCGGCTGCTGGGGGCGCGGGCCTTCCTCAAGGGGGTGCACGCCGACGGCCGCTTCCAGAAGGTCGACCGCGACCACCGGATCGTCGGCCTCTTCGACGGGAACACCCTGGTCAACCTCAACTCCCTGGTGGGTCAGTTCCGTTCGCTGACCCGCGCGTACCGGCGCGGCAGCGGGCAGCCGGCCGGCGCGGTGGCCGCCTTCACGCTGGCCGAACCGCTGCCGCCGCTGGCCCCCGAACGGATGTCGCTGGTGGCCCGGCACGGCAGCGGGGTGCTGGCCTCGCTGCCGGACTCGGTGGCGGCGCTGCGGGCGGCCGCCGAGGAGGATCCGGCGCACAAGCCGGCCCTGGCCGCGGCCGAGACGCTGCTGGCCGTCGTCGCCGAGGTGCACGAGGAGATGGAGCGGCACCAGAACGCGGTGACCGAGGTGTCCCCGGCCGCCTTCGAGACCGCGCGCCGCTGGAGCCTGTGCTTCGCCGCGGCGAGCTGCCTCGGCGTCTGGGCGTACAACCGCGAGAGCGCCGAGCGCGGCGGCACCGCCGAGCTGTGGCAGGGCGCGCTGTGGCTGCGGGCCTCGCTGGCCCGGCTGCTGGTGCGCCTCGGCGTGCCGGAGGGCGCCGACCCGGAGGCCTACGACGGCGTGCTGACCGCGGCCCTGGACCTGCACGGCGACGGGCGGCTGGTCTCCCTGCTGCCCTTCCGCCGGGCAACGACCGTGTTTCCGAACCACACTGAGGAGGCGTCATGACCACCGACGCCGTCGCGCTCATCGCCGGCGGTCGGGGCGACCAGGAGGACCGCGCAGCGGCCCGGGTGGCCGAGATCGAGGCCGCGCTGGGCGATCCGTGGGACCCGGCCAACCCGGTCGGCTTCAGCAGGCTGCTGGAGGCGGACGAGGCCGGGGAACTGTCCGACGCGGGCGAGAAGGCGCTGGACACCCTGGGACTGAACGCCGAGTTCGTGCCGGTGGCCTACGGCGGCCGGCTCGAGCGCATCGACACCCTGGTCCGGGTGCTGCGGCAGGTCTTCCGCCGCGACGTGGCGCTCGGCCTCGGCTACGGTGTCACCTCGTTCATGGCCTCGGTCAACGTGTGGACGGCGGGCAGCGACGAGCAGCGGCGGCGGCTGGCCGGCGTCCTGCTGGACGGCGGCCGGGCCTCGGTGGCCTACCACGAGCTGGCGCACGGCAACGACTTCGTGCGCAACGAGTTCGAGGCGGTCCCGCTGCCCGGCGGCGGCTTCCGGCTGCACGGCGCCAAGCAGGTCATCAACAACGCGGCCCGGGCCCAGGCCTGGCTGCTGTTCAGCCGCACCGACCAGGCGCCCGGCTCGCGCAGCCACTCGGTGCTGATGGTCGAGCGGGACCAGGTGGACCCGGAGCGGCTGCGGATTCTGCCCCGCTACCAGTCCGTGGGCGTGCGCGGCTGCCTGCTCGGCGGACTGGACTTCGACCACGCCGAGGTGCCCGCCGGCGCCCTGGTCGGCGAACTGGGCCAGGGGGTGGAGCTGGCGCTGCGGTCCTTCCAGATCACCCGCAGCGCCGTGCCCGGAATGGCGCTCGGCGCGACCGACACCGCGCTGCGCACCGTCCTCGGCTTCGCCCGCGAGCGGACGCTGTACCGCAAGCCGGTGGCCGACATCCCGCACGCCCGCGCCACCCTGCGCAACGCCTTCCTGGACCTGCTGATCAGCGACAGCCTCTCGCTGGTGGGCACCCGGGCGGTGCACCTGCTGCCGGAGGAGACCAGCGTCTACGCCTCGGCGGTCAAGTACCTGGTGCCGAAGCTGCTCTCGGAGGCGATGAACGACCTCTCCATCGTGCTCGGGGCGCGCTTCTACGTCCGCGAGGGCGAGCACGGCATCTTCCAGAAGCACCTGCGCGACCTGCCGGTGCTCAGCCTGGGTCACGCCGGGTCCGCCGCCTGCCAGGCGACGATCATCCCGCAGCTGCCCCGGCTGGCCCGCCGGTCCTGGTTCCAGGAGGAGCCGGCCCCGGCCGAACTCTTCCAGGTGCGCGGCGACCTGCCGGAGCTGCCGTTCTCCCGGCTCACCCTGGCCAGCGGCCGGGACAGCCTCAGCGCCTCCCTGGTCGCGGCCGTGCACGAGCTGCCGGACCGAACCCCGGAGGAGACCGCGATCCAGCGGCTGGCCCTGCTGCTCATGGACGAGCTGCGGCAACTGCAGGAGCAGAGCCTGGAGTTGAGCCTGGAGGACCGGACCGCGCTGGCGTCCCCGACCAGCTTCGCGCTGGCCGACCGGTACACCGTGCTGCTGGCCGGCGCGGCGGTGCTCGGGGTCTGGCGGCAGGCCGCCGCCGAGGGCGCCGACGCCTTCCTGGCCGACCCGGCCTGGGCCGCGGCCGCCCTGGACCGGCTGCTGCGGCGGCTCGGCCACCGGCTGCCCGACCCGCCGGCCTCCTGCGAGGAGCGGGTGCAGCAGGAGCTGACGCGCCGCTTCGAGGAGCGCCGCAGCTTCGACCTCTACGACACCCCGCTCGCGGGCTGAGCCCACCGACCACCGCATTTGATCCGGCATCAGATCCCAGGAGGACCCTCCATGACCGTCTCCACCCACACCAACGAGTCGCTGACCGTCTGGCTGGTCGACCGGATCGCGGTCTACCTGCGGCGCAGCTCCGCCGAGATCGATCCGACGGTGCCACTGGCCGAGTACGGGCTGGACTCGGTCGCCGCGCTGAGCCTCTGCGGCGACATCGAGGAGGACTTCGACCTGGTCCTGGAGCCCACCGTGGCCTGGGACTACCCGACGGTCGAGGCCCTCGCCGGCCACCTGCTGGAGGAGTTCAGGCTCCAGGAGGGCGCGTCCCGATGACCGACGTCGCCATCGTCGGCCTCGACTGCCGCTTCCCGGGCGCGCCCGACCCGCGCGCCTACTGGGAGCTGCTGATGCGCTCGGGCGACGGAGTCGGCCCGGTCCCGGCCAACCGCTGGGACCGCGCCGAGTTCCACTCGCCCGAGGGCGGCGACGGCCGGGCCAACACCGACCAGGGCGGCTTCATCGCCGACCCGGACGCCTTCGACAACGAGTTCTTCACCATCTCGCCGCGCGAGGCGCAGGCGATGGACCCGCAGCAGCGGCTGCTGCTCCAGTGCGCCTGGCGCTCGCTGGAGGACGCGGGCGTGGCCCCCGGCGGCCTCGCCGGCAGCGACACCGGCGTCTTCGTCGGCATCATGGGCAACGAGTGGGCCCACCAGCACCTGACCGACTTCGACCGGATCACCGCCCAGGTCGGCTCCGGCAACGGCTACTGCATGACGGCCAACCGGATCTCCTACCACCTCGACCTCAAGGGCCCGAGCCTGGCCGTGGACACGGCCTGCTCCTCCTCCCTGGTCGCGGTGCACCTGGCGGTCAACTCCCTGCTCTCCGGGGAGTGCTCGACAGCGCTGGCCGGCGGCGTCAACATCACCGTCTCCCCGGCGCTGGGCATCTTCTACACCCGCGCCGGGCTCTCCGCGCCGGACGGCCGCTGCAAGCCGTTCAGCGCCGAGGCCGACGGCATCGGCCGCGGCGAGGGCGTGGGCATGGTGGTACTGCGCCGCCTGGAGGACGCGCTGGCCGACGGTCAGCAGGTGTACGCGGTGATCCGCGGCACCGCCGTCAACCAGGACGGCCGCAGCAACGGCCTGACCGCGCCCAACCGCTGGGCCCAGCAGGCGGTGCTGGAGGCCGCCTACCGCCGGGCCGGGATCGAGCCCGCCGACGTCGCCTTCGTCGAGGGCCACGGCACCGGCACCGAGCTGGGCGACATGATCGAGACCAAGGCGCTGGGCGCGCTGCACGCCGCCCGCGCCGACAAGCCGCTGGCACTCGGATCGGTCAAGGGCAACCTCGGCCACACCGAGGGCGCGGCCGGGATCGCCGGGCTGATCAAGGTGGCGCTCGCGCTGCACCACCGGGTGGTTCCGCCGAGCCGGTTCGCCCGCAAGGAGAACCCCAAGCTCAACCTGGCGTCCAAGGGCATCCGGCTGCTCAAGGCCCCGCTGCGGCTGCCGGCCACCACCACCGTGGCGGGGCTGAGCAGCTTCGGCATGGGCGGCACCAACGCCCATGCGGTGCTGGCCTCGGCGCCGCCGCAGGCGGTCCGGCCCCGAGGCGGCGGCCTGCCCGAGGGCGGGGTGTTCACGCTGAGCGCACCGAGCCCCGAGGCGCTGCGCCGCAACCTGCTGGCGCAGGCAGAGGAGCTGTCCCGGAGCCGGGCCCGGCTGCCCCAACTGTGCTGGAGCAGCAACCAGGTGAAGACGGGTCACCGGTTCCGCTTCGCCCTCGCCGCCGCCGACACCGCCGAACTCGCGCAGGCGCTGCGTGCCGCCGCCGAGGACGACGAACAGCTGACCCGGCACGCCTCCCGCCCCACCGGCCGGCCCAAGGCCGCGTTCCTGTTCACCGGCCAGGGCGCCCAGTCCCCCGCCATGACCATGCGGCTGTACCGGGAGCACCCCGGCTACGCCCGGCACCTGGACCGCGCCGACGCGGCGCTGCGTCCGCACCTGGGCCTGTCGGTGCGCGAGCTGCTGGAGTCCGGCGACGCCCGGATCCACCGCACCGGCTTCGCCCAACCCGCGCTGTTCGCAGTGGAGTTCGCACTGGCCGAGACGCTGCGCGAGCTGGGCGTCGAACCGGCGCTGCTGCTGGGCCACAGCGTCGGCGAGTTCGCGGCCGCGGTGGTCGCCCAGGCGCTGACCCTGGACCAGGCCGCCGCCCTGATCACGGCCCGCGGGCGGCTGATGGACGCCCTGCCGGACGGCGGCGGGATGCTCTCCGTCTTCGCCCCCGAGGCCGAGGTGCGGCCGCTCGCCGAGGCCGAGCCGCTGGTCGGCGTCGCGGCGGTGAACGGACCGCGGCAGACGGTGCTCTCCGGGGACCTGCGCGCCCTGGACCGGATCGCGGGCAGCCTGGCCGAACAGGGCGTCGAGTGCCGGTCGCTGACGGTCTCGCACGCCTTCCACTCGCCGCTGATGGAGCCGATGCTGCGCGAGTTCGCACGCGTCGCCGAGGGCCTGGGCGGGGTGCCCCGGCTCCCGTTCTACTCCACGGTGCGCGGTCGGCTGCTGCGGCCGGGCGAGGCCCTGGACGCCGGGTACTGGGTCGAGCACATCACCGCGACCGTGCGCTTCGCCGACGCCGCGGAGGCCCTGCTGGCCGCCGGGCCCACCCATGCCGTCGAGATCGGCCCCAAGCCGGTGCTGGGCGGACTGGTGCGGCGGCTGCGGCCGCCCGCGGGTCTGCGCAGCCTGCACCCGCTGCCCGGCGAGGACCCCGGGCGGCACCAACTGGCGGAACTCGTCGCCCAGTTGTACCAGGACGGGCTGGACCCGGACTGGACCGCGCTCTATCCGGCGGAGCAGCGCCGGCTGGTCCGGCTCGCCCCCTACGCGTTCTCCGAGGCGCACCGCTTCTGGGCCGAGCCGCCGACGCGGCGCGGCCGCGCCCGGGCCGCCCTGCGGGTGCAGCCCGAGCCCGACGAGTCCTCCCCGCAGCCGTCCAGCGGGCTGGTCCGGCTGGCCCCGGCCGGCCGCTCCGCCTTCACCGGGCGCGTCCCCGAGCGGGTCGCCGCTGCGGTCGCCCAGGTCGGCGGCTACAGCGTCGACGAGCTGTCCGGGCACTCGCGGCTCTATGAGGACCTGGGCTTCGACTCGGTGCTCGTGATGGAGCTGAAGAAGCAACTGGAGCGGCAGCTCCCGGAGATCGGCGAGGTGTCCGTGCCGGACCTGCTGCCCGCCCTGTCCTCGGTCGCCGACCTGGTGGCCTGGTGCGAGGCCCGGCCGGCGGCGGCCCCCCC
>NZ_JBHSQJ010000007.1:36794-129851 GCF_042658505.1 Streptacidiphilus monticola
CCGCCGCGACCGCCGCCTCCTGACCGCCGGACCCGCCCGCCCCCGCTCCGCCCGCAACCCCGCATCCGACCCGCTGACCCTTGGAGCTCCAGATGGACCTGACGGACCCGCAGACGGCGTACCTCGTCTCCGTCGGCACCTTCCTGCCGGGCGACCCGGTGGACAATGCCCGGCTGGCCGCCGCCCTCGGCGTGAGCGAGGAGTGGATCGAGGTCTTCATCGGGACGAAGACACGCCACTTCGCCCGCGACGTGGAGAGCGGCGAGGTCCGCCACACCCTCGCCGACCTCTGCGCCCGGGCCGGCGAACGCGCCCTCGACGCCGCCGGTCTCGACCCTTCCGCGATCGACTTCGTGGTCATGGGCACCGCCACCCCCGACCACCTGATGCCGGCCACCGTCAACCTGGTCGCGGACCGGCTCGGTATCGACCAGGTGCCCACCTACCAGCTCCAGTCCGGCTGCGCGGGCGCGGTCCAGGCCCTCGAGCTCGGCCGCACCCTGGTCGCCGCCACCGGCGGCACCGGCCTGGTCATCGGCGGCGACGTCTGCAGCAAGCACCTGGACCTGCGCCAGGACCTGACCGGGGCCGCCCCCAGCGAGCTGGTCAACTACGTCCTGTTCGGCGACGGCGCCGGGGCGGCGGTGCTCGCACCGGAACCGTCCGGCGAGCGCGTGGCGCTCCGCCGGGTGCTCAACCGGCTGACGGGACTGGGCCGTTCGCCCGGCCAGCTGATCGAGTGGTTCGGCGTCGCCGACAAGGACAGCGGCAAGCAGGCCGTCAAGGAGGACTACAAGGCGATCGAGGAGTCCGTGCCGGTCATGGCCGGCGAGATCCTCTGGGAGCTGCTCGGCGAACTCGACTGGGCCCCGGAGGACCTGGACTACCTGCTGCCGCCGCAACTGTCCGGGGTGATGACGGCGAAGATCACCGCCGAGCTGGGCGTACCCGGCGCGGAGGAGGTCTCCTGCGTCGCCGACACCGGCAACAACGGCAACGCACTGCCGTTCCTGCAGACCGAGCGACTGCTGCGGCGGATGACGTCCGGTCAGAAGGCGCTGGCCGTCGCGGTGGAGTCCAGCAAGTGGCTGAAGGCCGGCTTCGCCCTGGAGAAGCTCTGACCCGCCGGCGGCCCCGCCCCCGCTCCTGCCTGCTCGGCCGTGCCGCCGACCAGACCCCGGCCCGAACCTGTGCCCACACCCGTGCCCCCGAGTTCACTGAGGAGTTGACCGTGACCGCGCCGATCGCCACCCCGGCCGAGTTCGTCGACCTGCTGCGCGACGCCACCGGCCTCGACCTGGGCGCCGAGGAGTTGCAGCTCGACTACGACCGGCTGCCCGGCTGGGACTCGCTGCACCTGCTCAAGCTCGTCTCCGCGCTGGAACGGGCCACCGGCCGCAAGGTCCCGGTGGGCCGGGTGCTGGAGACCCGCAGCCTGGCCGAACTGCACACCCTGGCGGTGACCGGATGACTCCACCGGAGAGGACACCGCCGGACAAGACGCCGCCGGACAAGACGCCGCCCGAGCGGACGCCGCCCCGGCTGGAGCCGGTCCGCTCCCGCAGACACACCGTCTACTTCCAGGAGTTCGCCGCCACCCAGCGGCCCGTCTTCCTCGACACCGAGGTCGACATGGGCCGGGTGCTCGCCCACCGCGCCGCCCGCAGGGCCGAGGGCCACGGCTACTCCCATGTCGGCTACGTGCTCTGGGCGCTGGGCCGGGTCCTGGCGCAGTACCCCGAGGCCAACGCGGTGATGGCCCCCGGCTGGCCGAGCCGCTGGCGCACCCCGCGGATCGCCCGCTACACCGGCGGCGTCACCGCCAAACTGGCCCTGGACCGGCGGCTCGACGGGCAGCGCACGGTGCTGTCCGCGCTGCTGCCGAACCTGGAGCGGGCGACGCTGGACGAGATCCAGCAGCGCATCGACCGCTACCGGGGACCGGAGACCGAGCGGCTGCCGGAGTTCGCCGGCGTCCGCAAACTGTCCGGACTCCCGGTTCTGGCAGGCAGGTTGGCGTTCGCGCTGGCGCTGCGCGACATCCGCCGCCGCGAGCAGATCTTCGGCACGGTCGCCGTCAGCTCGCTGGGCCACCAGCCGGTGGACGGCTTCCACTCGGTCGGCGGCACCGCGCTCACCGTGAACCTCGGGCGGGTGCTCGACCGCCCGGTGGTCCGCGACGGGCAGGTCGTCGTGGCCCCCGTGCTCCGGCTCGGACTGGCCTTCGACCACCGGGTCGTCGACGGCGCCCTCGCCGCCGAGGTCCTCGGCGCGCTCAAGCACACCCTGGAGGAATTCGATGACGGCGTCGACGGTGCCGCACGGCCCGGCGGCCACGGGGCCCGCGTTCGGCCCGCTGATCCGGATCGCCGGCCGCTCGGGGCCGTGGCCGCAGATCCGGGCTGACCTGGACCGCTACGGCACCGCCCTGGTCTACGCGCGCACCGAGGACTGGCGCCCGGACCAGGCCGCCGGGCCGCGGCTGAAGGAACTGCTGGGCCGTCAGGACTGGGAGCGCTACCTGGAGCAGCGCCACCCCGGCGTGCGCAGCCGCTTCGCCGCGTCCCGGGTGCTGCTCAAGTACGCGGCCGGGGCCGCGCTCCAAGTTCCGCCGGACCGGCTGGAGTTGGGGTACCTCGGCACCGGGCGGCCGTACCTGCGCGGCAACGACTCCCTGGACATCAGCCTCAGCCACACCGACGGGCTGCTGCTGGTCGGCCTCACCAGCCGCGGCGCCATCGGGGTGGACGTGGAGGACGCCCACCGCAGGTTCCACGAGGCCGGGCTCGCCCGGCACTGGTGCAGCGCCGAGGAGTCCGCCCGCGTGGACGCCCTCCCGGCCGAGCGCCGCGACCCCGAACTGGTCCGGCTGTGGACGCTCAAGGAGTCCTACAGCAAGGCGCTCGGCGTCGGCATGCAGTTCCGCTTCACCGACTTCACCTTCGCCGAGGAGAAGGGCAGGCTCACCGTCCGCAGCGCCGACCGGAGCAGCGGCGGCGAGGACGCCTGGGCCTTCGGCACCTGGACGGTCGGCGCCGACTACGCCGTCGCGGTGGCCGTCCGCAGCGCCGGTTTCGGCCGCACCGACGACACCGCCGCGCACACCATGCTCGACCCCAGCTTCATGGACGCCGTCGCCGCCGTCCTCGCCGACGACCCGGACGACGACACCGGCGGCCCCGGTTCCACTCCCGCAGACGACGACTGGTGACTTGAGTGCGAAAGGTGGCCCGCCGTGGCCCGGTTGACCGAACTGAAGCAGTACGCCCGGCTGCACGCCCGCGGCCAGGGCCTGGAGCAGGGCCGCACCGCCCGGCTGCTGGCCGGCATCCGCGACGACGAGCCCGGCAGCGCCGACTCCTGGGCGCAGGTGTGGAACCGCGCCGGCGACGAGCTCGCCGCCAAGGGCCGCCACCTCGACGCCGCCCGCCACTACACCCTGGCCCGGTTCCCCTATCCCGCCGACGAGTTCCGCGCCTACGCGCAGCGGCACGCCGTCGCCGCGATCGACGCCTGGCGCAAGGAGCGCGGCGGCATCGAGCGCAAGGAGTTCGCCCTTCCCGGCGGCACCGTCCGCGCCTGGACCTCCGGGCTGGACATGGCCGGCCCGCGCCCGCTGCTGGTCGTGATGGGCGGCATCGTCTCCACCAAGGAGCAGTGGGCGCCGCTGCTGCCCAAGCTCGCCAAGCTGGGCTTCGCCGTCGTGGTCACCGAACTGCCCGGCGTCGGCGAGAACGAGCAACCGTACGGGCCCGGCTCCTGGCGGTTCCTCACCGAACTGCTCGACCACCTGGACGGCTGGGCCGACACCGCCGACACCTCGCTGCTGGCCCTCAGCTTCAGCGGCCACCTCGCCCTGCGTGCCTCGATCGAGGACCGGCGGATCCGCCGCATCCTCACCGTCGGCGCTCCGGTCGCCCGCTTCTTCACGGACGAGCAGTGGTGGCGCGCGCAGGTCCCGGACGTCACCAAGGAGGTGCTCGTCCAGCTCACCGGAGCCGCGGACCAGGACGCGCTCTTCGCCGCACTCTCCGGCGAGGGCTGGGCGCTGACCACCCCTCAGCTCTCGACGGTGACCGCCTCGGTGGGCTACGTCCTGTCCAGCCGCGACGAGATCATCCCGCGCGGCGACAGCCACCTGCTGGGCGCCGCCCTGGACCGGCTGGCACTCAAGGAGTTCGACGACGTCCACGGCTCGCCCGCGCACCTGGGCGAGATGCGCACCTGGCTGCTGGCCACCCTGCTCCGGTTCCGCTCGGAGGCGGACCCGCGCGCCCGCGCGCTCGAAGTCGTGCTCGCCGTCCAGGAGTTCGCCGCTCGTCGCAGAGGGGTCCGGGTCTGATGGCCGCCGCCGGCACCGCCACCCCGCTGACGGCCCTGGACTCGACCTTCCTCGGCCTGGAGTCCGCCGAGTCCCCGATGCACCTGGGCGCCCTGCTCCGCTTCGGCCCCGGCGGCCCCCCGGCCGACGTGCTGCCCGTGCTGCTGGCGGAGCGGGCGGCCCGGTCGCCGCGGCTGCGCCAGGTCGTCTCGGTGCCGCTCAACCCCTTCAAGGCCCCGCAGTGGGTGCCCGACCCGAACTTCCACGCCCCGCGCCACGTCCGCGTCCACGAGGTCGGGGGCGGCGCCGGCGCGGTGGAGCGGCTCGCCGCGTCGCTCATGGCCGGCCCGCTGCACCGGGGGCTGCCGCCCTGGGAACTGCACGTACTGTTCCGGCCCGGCGGCCCCGAGGAGGGCTTCCACCTGCTGACCAAGCTCCACCACGCGGCCGTGGACGGACTGCGCGCGGTCGAGATCGTCACCCGCCTCTTCGACCGCCTCCAGCACTCCGCCGCCTCTGCCGTGGCCTCTCCCGGCGCCCCCTCCGCCCCGTCAACTCCCGTCTCCGGACCACCTCCTGTACCACCTGTTGGACCTCCTTTTGTGCCTACCCTCCCCGCTCCACTGCGCCGCCTGACCGACCAGGCGCTGCGCTCCTCCTCCGTCCTCACCGGGGTGGCCACCGCCGCGCTCGGCAGCGTCATGCGCCCCAGCGGCCACCCCCTGCACAGCCCGACCGGCTCCGTCGACCGCGTCCTGACGCTGCGTTCGTTCCCGCTGGCCGAACTCCAGCGCGTCCGGCGGGCCCACGGCGGCACCCTGCACGACGTCGTACTCGCCCTGCTGGCGGGCGCGTTGCGCCGCTGGTACCTGGGTCTGGGCCACGATCCGGAACGGCACAGCACGCGCGTCCTCGTCCCGGTCAGCCGCCGCACCCGGGCCGGGGAGGTGCTGCACGGCAACCAGCTGTCCGGCTACCTGGTCACCCTGCCGCTGAGCGAACCCGACCCGCTGGTACGGCTGTTCCGGGTCCGCGAGTCCATGGCCGCCTGCAAGGACCACGGCCCCTCCCGGGGCGCGGGCGCCGTCGCCACCCTCCCGGAACTGCTGCCGGCCGGCGTCCAGCGCTTCACCGGCCCGCTGCTGCGCCCGACGGCCCCGCTGCTCTTCGACGCCCTCGCGACCGACGTCCCGATCCCGGGCCTGCCGTTCACCCTCGGCGGCGCGCCGCTGGCCGCCGTCCACCCCCTCCCCCCGCTCGCCCAGGGCCACCTCCTCGCCCTGGCGACGAGCCGCTACCGTGACCGCGTGCATGTCACCGTCCATGGCACGGTGGTCAGTTACCGCGACCCCCGGCTGCTCGGGCCGGCCCTCAGCGCGGAACTGGCGGAACTGCTGCGCACCTGACCCTGGCGGCGCGGCCACGCCCGGAACGCCCCCGTGACCGCGCCCCTAGGACCGCCCGGCCCGCTCTTCCTCCCCGTTCCTGGCCTCCTCCGCGTCCACCGCCTGCCCTGCCTTCGCCACGGCCGGCTCGGGCCTGGTGTGCAGCACTTCGCGGGCCTGCTCCGCGGCGCGCAGGATGCTCTCGCTGATGAAGTCCAGGAAGCGGGCGATGTTCTCCAGCCGCGTGGCGGCCAGGCTGTCCGGCCCGAGCACGGCGACGCCCTGCCGCGCGACGGCGACGAGTTGGTCGTTCGCCCGGGCGCTGGCGACCGTCGCCTGGAAGAACAGCTCGTCGTCGACGATGTACCGGTCCCGGCGCCGCTCGTCGCGCTCCCTGCGCACCAGGCTCTGGCTCTCCAGGAAGGCGATCGCCTTGGAGATGGACGCCGGGCTGACCTCTAGCCGCCGGGCCAGCTCGGCCGCGGTGACACTCCCCGTTTCGCTGGTGAACAGGCAGGTGAGCACCCGGGCCGCCATCTTGGGCACGCCCGTGGCCATGAGGACGGTCGTCAGCGTCTCCTCGTACTCGACCACGGCCTCGGCGTCCCGCCCCTGCGGCCGCGCAGCGGCCCCTTCGCCGCGCGGCGACGCCGGCCTGCGCCGATGGGCCCGCCGCTCGGTTGCCCGGTGGGCCAGGTCCGCGCGATAGGCGGTAGGGCCGCCGTTGCGCATCACCTCACGGGTGACGGTCGAGGTCGGCCGGTCCAGCCGCCGTGCGATCTCGGCGTAGGGCAGGCTGTCGGCCAGCCCCAGCGCGATCTGCTGACGCTCCTGCTGGGTGAGCCTGCCTCCGGGCATCGCGTTCTCCTCGGTGGTCCTTCGTGGTCGCGGCGCACCCACCATAGCGTTCACCCTCAGTCATTGCAATGGCGGCCTTTCGCCTCATTGCATTGCCCGTCACTCCATTGCAACACTTTCTAGCTCCTGAGCTGCTATTACGCAGGAGTGTCGCAACGATCTAGTTGCCATCCTGCAGAAAGCAACGTAGCGTTTCCCATATCAGAAACGCCACCTCGCACACTGGAGCCCACGATGCAGAAGTTCGACACCACCGCCCCGATCGCCGCCGTCCTGCAGATCCCCGCCGGGCGCGTCCAGCTCATCGCCGCCGACCGCACCGACACCACCGTCGACATCCGGCCCGCCAACCCCGGCAAGAACCGCGACGTCCGCGCCGCCGAGAAGACCACCGTCTCCTTCAGCGAAGGGGTCCTGCGGATCCAGGCCGCCGAGGCCGCCAACCAGCTCTTCGGCCCCTCCGGCTCCGTGGAGGTCACCGTCCAACTGCCCACCGGCTCCCGGGTGGAGGCCGAGACCGCCAGCTGCGAACTCCGCGTCGTCGGCCGCCTGGGCGATCTCGACTTCGCCGGCGCCTACCGCCAGATCAAGATCGACGAAGCCGCCCACGTCCGCCTCACCGCGATCGACGGCGACGTCGAGATCGGCCGCCTCACCGGCCCCGCCGAGATCACCACCCCCCGCGGCGACATCCGCATCGCCGAGGCCGGCGCCGGCGCCGTCGTGCTCCGCACCCAGTCCGGCTCCATCTCGGTCACCGCCGCCCCCGGCGTCTCCGCCACCCTGGACGCCGACACCGGCTACGGCCGCATCAGCAACTCCCTCAAGAACGACGGCACCCCCACCCTCGCCATCCGCGCCACCACCTCCCACGGCGACATCACCGCACGCAGCCTGTGAGCCGCGAACCAGAACCGGCCCCGCCGACCAGTTCGGCGGGGCCGGTGGACCACGGCACTCCTGTGCCGCCCGCTCCCGATGGACCGAGGCGGACCTCGGCACACCCGGAACGGGAAGCCCCCGGCACTTCGTCCCCCGCGGACTCGCTGTGCAACGCCATCGCAGAGCGCCACAGCCTCCCGGTGCTGACCACCGACCGGGCGTGGTCGGTGGTCGAACGCCTCATCGGGGATTCGCGGTCAAGACGATCTGCATCCACTGAGGTCAACCCCCAAGGAGGCGACCGCCACTGATGTGCGCTCCGTCGCTAGGGTCTGCCGGGTGACGGAACTCCCAGGCTTCAACGTGTCCTTGAAACGGCTGGCGGATCGACGCGCCCTCGCTGTCGGGGACCTTGCGAGTCTGTCCGCCGTCGGTGAGGACGAACTCCGCGCGGTCTTCGACGGAGCAAGTCCCAGCCCGGCGCTCCTGCGCAGGCTGGCGTCAGCCTTCCACCTGCACCCGGAGGATCTGTTCGTCATCGCCGAAGTGACCCTGCCGCTCGAGATGACCCCCCTGGACCCGCGAGCCGGAACCTGGGCGGCGACTCTGGCCTGCCAGGCGGCGAAGCTGCCCACGCCAGAACGGGCCCACCTGCGCCGGCTCGCGGGCGCGCTGCCGCAGGAGCCCCGCACTCAGCCTGCTCCGGGGCCGCGACCTCATCTGAAGTATCCGCCCGGCCCGGGCAGGGTCCTCGCGCGTCTGCTCGCCAACCGAAACCTGGACTTGGCCTCCGGAGCCCGGACCTTCCTGGCCCTCACCGGCCGGTACTGGTCCGCAGCCACCTACGGACAGGTCGGTCGCGGCCGCAGAGTGGTGACCCCCGAACTGCTGGCCGACTACGCGACCGTGTTGGGTGTTCCCGTCCGCGACCTGGCCGCACTGACCGGCGTCGAGCCGCCGCACCGAACCCCGGCTCCATCGCCGGTCTCAATCGACGTGGCCGATCTCCTCTGGGAGACCCGGCGTCTGAGCAGCGATCAGGTGAAGCGGTTGAGCGATAGCGCGCGGGCCGCGCGACCGTCCTAGTCGCGCCAGCAGGCCCCGGGGACCCTGCCCCTGGTCAATGACGGGGCCGACACCGCTGCCGGGGGCGTCACTGAAGCGCTGATCCGGGAGTGCCACGCCACGCGGAAGAGTGTGCCGTGAACTCGGCCGGAACGATGCGAAAGGGGCGACCGAGCTCGGCCCACGCCCCCGAGTCCTCATCGTCCTCCCACTCCTCGTCATCGAGAACCTTGACCGCCAAGAGGGCACGACGAGGCTCGCGCATGGTGATCGCGTCCGCGAGAAAAACGACGCTCAGGTACTCATCGACGACGGCCAGCACCTCGTCCACTGAGGCCTCGCTCCAAGCGGGATCGTCGACGAACTGCACATCGGCGTCCTGCTGCCAGTCCCCCCACGGCTCCATGAGCGCAGCCCTCACCGCCTGCCACCCCTGCTCATCGCTGTAGTCAGTCCTGACGACCAGTGATGCCCAGTCCTCATCGCGGACCACGGGGGGCAGTTGCCGCTTACTCCCTCTCCTCTGCTACCGGGTGACGGTCCAGTGCTGGGACCTTCTCACGCGTCACCGACAGCACGTCCTTCCGGACCTGCCCTGGACTACCAGAGGAGCCATGCCCTTGGACACACCCTTCGATCTCACGAGCGCCGCCCTGGCCGCCGCAGAGCGCGGCCGGCCGGTGCCCGCTCCGCCCGGGCTCCAAGAAGCCCGCCCTGCAGAGCAGGACGCAGTGCCTCCGAACTGGGCAGTTCCCACCTGGCGTTCGAACTGCGAAAGGCACGCGACCCCAACGAAGCCACATTGCGGGGTCGGTGGCGTCAGGCGCCTCCGGGGAACCGGCATCGCGGTCGGGCCGGGTACTGGTGCGGGACCTGGCGGCACGGCGACCCCGCGCTGGTCTCAGTGCGGGGCCCTGCTCGCTGTCGCGGCTGGTCAGCCGCCGAGCCCCCTGTCGGACTCGAACCGACGACCTTCGCTTTACAAGAGCGGCGCTCTACCAACTGAGCTAAGGAGGCACGGAGCCTGTCCGCAGCATGCCGCCACGGCAGGTCCGGGCCGCAGTCTACCCGGAGGGGCGGCCGCCCTGGGCGGGTATGCGGGGCGAGCACCGGGGCCGGGGGGGCGGGGCGAGCACCGGGGCCGGGGGTGCGGGGCGAGCACCGGGGCCGGGGGTGCGAGGCGAGCACCGGGGCCGGGGGTGATGAATTCGTTTCGTCTGACCTGCTGACAAACAGACGGAACGCCAGGTACCGTCGCCCGGACCCCCTTTACGGGCCCCGTCAGGGGGCTTCACTCGGATCGTCCGGCACGTTCCTGCCGGTGAAGGAGACAGATCACCCATGCCTTCGGTGACTTATGACAAGGCCACCCGCCTCTACCCGGGTGGCACCAAGCCCGCCGTCGACGCGCTCGACCTGCAGATCGAGGACGGCGAGTTCCTCGTCCTGGTCGGCCCCTCCGGCTGTGGCAAGTCCACCTCGCTGCGCATGCTGGCGGGCCTCGAGGACGTGAACGGCGGCGCCATCCGCATCGGCGACCGCGACGTGACCCACCTGCCGCCGAAGGACCGGAACATCGCGATGGTGTTCCAGAACTACGCGCTCTACCCGCACATGACGGTCGCCGAGAACATGGGCTTCGCCCTGAAGATCGCCGGCGTCAACAAGGCCGAGATCCGCGCGAAGGTCGAGGAGGCCGCGAAGATCCTCGACCTGACCCAGTACCTGGACCGCAAGCCGAAGGCCCTCTCCGGCGGTCAGCGCCAGCGCGTCGCCATGGGCCGCGCCATCGTCCGCGAGCCGCAGGTCTTCCTCATGGACGAGCCGCTGTCCAACCTGGACGCCAAGCTCCGTGTGTCCACCCGCACCCAGATCGCCTCGCTGCAGCGCCGACTGGGCATCACCACCGTCTACGTGACGCACGACCAGGTCGAGGCGCTCACCATGGGCGACCGCGTGGCCGTCCTCAAGGACGGACTGCTGCAGCAGGTCGACACCCCGCGCAACATGTACGACAAGCCGGCCAACCTCTTCGTCGCGGGCTTCATCGGCTCCCCGGCGATGAACCTGATCGAGGTCCCGATCGCCGACGGCGGCGTGAAGTTCGGTGACTCGCTGGTGCCGGTCTCCCGCGAGGCCCTGGCCCAGGCGTCCGAGGCCGGCGACACCACGCTGACGCTGGGCGTCCGCCCGGAGCACCTGGACGTCGTGTCCGAGGGCGAGGGCCTGGCCAAGGGCGGCAGCGGTCTGGCCGTCACCGTCAACGTGGTCGAGGAGCTCGGCGCCGACGGCTACGTCTACGGCACCGCCGACCTCGGCGGCGAGAAGAAGGACCTGGTCATCCGCGTCGGCGGCCGCTCCATCCCGGCCCGTGGCGAGGTGCTGCACGTGGTGCCGCGCACCGGCGAGACCCACGTCTTCTCCACCAACACCGGCAACCGCCTCGGCGACTGACGGAGCCGACGGCCCGACAGGCCTGCGGCACTGACGGAACGTCAACTCTCCGCCCTCACGGGTTCACCCGTGAGGGCGGTTTGCTGCACTCCGCTTCCGGGACAAAACCGGCACGCCTGTCACTCATTGGAGTGACTTAGAGTCACCATCGCGATACCCCTCGCTAGCATCCCCTGCTGTGAAGCAGCTAGCCCGCCGACTCGGCCGCACCCTCGCCTTCGTCCTGCCCGTCGTCATGGTGACCACGGGCACCCTCGCGGTGACCAGGGTGAACTGGGCGCCGCCCAGTTCCAGTGACGCCAACATGCTGGCCGCCGCCGCGCGTGCCGACGCCCAGAACCAGGCCCACGCGCAGGCCCCGCAGGACGCCCTGCGCGACCGCCTGCTGCGCGAACTGCGCACCGGCAACCCCGGCACGGCGCTCAACGGCCTGCAGCGGGCCATGGAACAGCACCCCGACCTGCGCGCCTACTGCACGGGCATCGCCCGCGAGCTGGGGCAGGCGGCGGTGCGCAAGTACCAGGGCGACGTCAAGCGCGCGCTGTCCTACGCCCGCCCGGTCTGCGACGCCTCCTTCGCCTCCGGGGCCACCGCCGCGGGCGCCGCTCACTGAGTTGACGTGACGGCGGACGGGACAGCCGTCAAGAACGGGGCAGCCGTCAACCGTCACGTCACCCGAGGCGCATAGGGTGTGCGCCATGACCGCAGAGCAGCTTCTCCCCGACAGCGGGGAATCCCCGCTGTCCGCCCCGCCGGTGACGCAGGCCGTCATCCTGGCCGGCGGCCAGGGCTCCCGCCTCCGGCCGTACACCGACACGCGCCCGAAGCCGATGATCGAGATCCCGGGCACCGGGGTCCCGATCATCGGCCACCAGCTCCAGTGGCTGGCCGAGCACGGCGTCACCGACGTCGTCATCTCCTGCGGCTACCTGGCCGACGTGCTCCAGGACTGGCTCAAGACCGCGGATCTGCCGGTCGCCGTCACCACCGTCGTCGAGACCGAGCCGCTGGGCCGCGGTGGCGGCCTCAAGTTCGCCGCCTCCTCGCTGCCGCGCCACGACGAGCCCTGGTACGCCACCAACGGCGACATCTGGACCCGTTTCAACCTGCGCCGGATGGCCGCCTTCCACGACGAGCGGGCCGCCGCCGCGACGCTCGCCCTGGCCCGCCCCCGGCTGCCGTGGGGCACCGTCGATGTCGACCAGTTCGGCACCATCAACGACTTCATCGAGTCGCCGCCCTCGCCGTACCTGATCAAC
Source organism: Streptacidiphilus monticola (assembly GCF_042658505.1). Taxonomy (NCBI): domain Bacteria; kingdom Bacillati; phylum Actinomycetota; class Actinomycetes; order Kitasatosporales; family Streptomycetaceae; genus Streptacidiphilus; species Streptacidiphilus monticola. The sequence goes on from NZ_JBHSQJ010000007.1 coordinate 49,019, forward strand.
GCGGGCGTCTACGTCTTCTCGGCCGAGTTCACGGCGATGCTCCCGGACCTCGGCGACCACGAGCGCAGCACCTTCCCGCGGCTCGCGCGCGAACGCCGGCTGGCCGGCTACGAACTGCCGCAGGGCGTCTACTGGCGGGCGATCGACACCGCCAAGGACCTCAACGAGGCCGCCAAGGAACTGGCCGCAGCCCGGGCCCGCGCGGAGGCCTGACGCGCGCAGGACCAGGCACCGGAGCGTAGAGCCGTAAGGGGCGCGGGGCCTGCGGGCCCCGCGCCCCTTCGCTTTGCTGACGCTCCGTCAGTGGCCGCCCAGCAGGCCCCCGATGACACCGTTGGTGCTGCTCGGGCTGGACGACGACGGCTTCGGCGCCGAGGTGTGGCCGCCGCCGCTGCCGCCGGAGCTGCTGCTCCGCGGCGAACTCCCGCCGCTCGACGAGGCCTTGGTGGTCGTCGAGGAGCCGGACGTCGTGGTGCCCCCGCCGTGGTGACGCGCGCTCGCCGAGGCGTGCGGCGAGGGCGACGCGGACACCCGGGGCTTCTTCGCCGGCTTGCCGTGCTGCTGCCCCGAACCGGTGCCCTGGGCGGGGATGACGCCACTGGGCCAGACCGGGCTCGGGTACTCCGTCCCCGACGGCGTGGCCGGGTTCTCCGGGACCGTGGCCGACTCCAGCTTGGAGGTGCGCACCGCCGCGCCCAGCATCGAGCCCAGCACCATGGCGGTGCCGACCACCAGCGTGGTCAGCACCACGCCGCGCCGCAGCACCCGCCGCCGGAGCCGCGCGGTCGAGGCCCGCTCGCCGAGCTTGCGCCAGGCGTCCAGGGCGAGCCAGCCGTCCAGCGAGAACATCGGGGCACCCGCCAGCAGCAGCGGACTCCAGGCGACCAGGTAGAGGAACTCCGGCGCGTCGTACGCCGGGACGGACTGCCAGGCCACGGTCACCAGCAGGGCCGCGCTGAGCGCCATGGTCGCCGCGGCGGCCGGGCGCATCCACAGGCCGAGGATGGCCAGCACGCCGCAGACCACCTGGGTGAAGGCCACCGCCAGCCCCGCGCCCACCGGGTGGGTCAGCGCGAACTGCAGCAGCGGCTCGGCGGCGGACCACGGGTGCAGCGACTGCAGCCAGTGCATCATCGAGCCGCGCGCGCCCCCGTCGAAGTACACGGGATCGCAGAGCTTGCTGAAGCCGGCCCAGACGCTGACGCAGCCGAGCAGGATGCGCAGCGGCAGCAGCACCAGGCCCAGGTCCACCCGGCGGCGCGGGTACCAGTCGCCGCGGTCGGGGTCGGGCGCGGGGATCGGCGCGAGCTCGACGGCGCCCAGCTCGGTCTCGTAGTCGGGCCGCACCAGCACCTGCGTGGTGTCCTGACCCGCCGTCAGCTCCGTGTCCGGGCCGAGGCCCTGGGCCGGAACGGTGCCGGTGCCCGCGACGGCCGCGGCGAGCAGCGGGGACGCCTCCCCCGCCCACGTGATCGTCCGTACCCGCGGCTGCCGCCTCGGCGCGCCGGCGGGGGCCACGAGCGGCGGCAGCACCAGCTCCGCGCTGGGCGCGGCCAGCGGCACGGCCGGCTCGATCAACGAGACCGGCGGCGGCGTGAACCGAACCCGGAAACTCGCCGTGGTGGTGTTGAGCCGCGCGGGATCGGACGGCACCTTCACCGACGCGAACGCGATCTCCTCCGCGGCGTCCCTACGAGGACGCGAGGCTGTTCGTGTGTCCACACTCCTCTAACCGGATGAACCCCCGTTAGGACACTGCCCCCAGCCCTGCAACTGCCCATGGCGAAGCAAGCGCCCACCAGCGGCGTGGAAACACGGCCCGCGGCCAACCCGCCACCCCGGCCCCGCGAACGCCAAGGCCGCCCGCACCGGTCGCCGGCGGCCGCGTCCGCGGCTCCGCCGCGCCGCCAGGCAGCACGCAGGCCGCGCTCTCCCAGCCTTCAGCGGGGAACGCCAGGCTGCCCCGACCCCCGGGGGCGGGGAACGCGACGGCCGCCGGTCGCCCGCACCGCGTAGCGGGGCGCACCCACGCAGCACGCCGCACAGGGGCCGGTGCGGACCCGCGCCCCTCCCCGGCGGCCGCGTCCGGGCGCGTCCGCGGCTCCGCCGCGCCGCCAGGCAGCACGCAGGCCGCGCTGTCCCAGCCTTCGGCCGGGAACGCCAGGCTGCCCCGACCCCCGGGGGCGGGGAACGCGACGGCCGCCGGTCGCCCGCACCGCGTAGCGGGGCGCATGCACGCAGCACGCCGCACAGGGGCCGGTTGCGGACCCGCGCCCGCGAGCGGGGCGGGCTCGCGCAGCTCGACGCCGTGGGGGCCGGGGCGGGGGGCGGGGGCTACAGCGCCCCCTCGCCCAGCCCCCTACGCCCGCAGTCGGGCGGCTTCGTAGAGGACGATGCCCGCGGCCACGCCCGCGTTGAGGCTTTCGGCCTGGCCGGGCATGGGGATACGGACCGTCAGGTCGCAGGTCTCGGCGACCAGTCGGGACAGGCCCTTGCCCTCGGATCCGATGACCAGGACGACGGGCCCGGTCAGCGCGTCCAGGTCGGTGATCGTCCCGGTCCCGTCCGCGGCCAGGCCCACCACGAAGCAGCCGGCCTTCTGGTACGACTCCAGAGTCCGGGTCAGGTTGGTCGCGCGGGCGACCGGCACCCGGGCCGCCGCGCCCGACGAGGTCTTCCACGCACCCGCCGTCATCCCCGCCGAGCGGCGCTCAGGGATGACGACACCGTGGCCGTCGAAGGCGGCCACGGACCGGACCACCGCGCCCAGGTTGCGCGAGTCGGTGATCCCGTCCAGCGCCACGATCAGTGGGGCGGCGTGGGCGTTCGCCGCGGCGGCCAGCAGGTCGTCCGGGTGCGCGTACTCGTACGGGGGCACCTGGAGGATCAGCCCCTGGTGGTTGTTGCCCTCCGCCAGGTTGTCCAGCTGCTGCCGGGGCGCCTCCAGCAGCGGCACGCCGCGCTCGGTCGCCAGCTTCAGCGCCTCGCGCACCCGGTCGTCGTTGTCGATGAACTGCAGCACGTACAGCGCCGACGCGGGGACGCCGCCCTCCAGGGCCTCCAGCACGGAGTTGCGGCCGTAGACCAGCTCCGTGCCGCTCTTTCCGGTGCGCCCCTGGAGGCCGCCCCGGCGCATGCCCGCACGCGCTCGCGCGTCGGCCGCCCGCTTCGCGGCCGCGTTCGCGGCGCGCTGCTTCGGGTGGCCCTTGCGCATCTCGGCGGGCGGGGTCGGGCCCTTGCCCTCGAGCGCCCTGCGGCTGTGGCCACCGGTGCCGACCGACGCGCCCTTCTTGCTGCCAGGGTTGCGGCGGTTCCTCCGCTGGCTGTTGCCGGCCATCTGCTGCTTCCTGCTTCCTGCTTGATCGATCGTCAGACCACCCGGTGGTGAACCCACCTGGTCAGATCACTTGTTGAGGGTCCAGCGCGAGCCCTCGGCGCCGTCCTCGATGCTCAGTCCGGCCTGGGTGAGCCGGTCCCGGATCGCGTCCGAGGTGGCGTAGTCCTTGCGGGACCGCGCCGCCTGGCGCTGCTCCAGCACCAGGGCGACCAGGGCGTCGACCACGTCGGCGAGCTGCTCGCCGGTGCCCGAGCCGCCACCGCGCCAGAAGGGGTCGAGCGGGTCGAGGCCGAGCACCCCGAGCATCGCACGGACCTCGGAGAGCCGCGCGACCGCGCTCTCCTTGTCGTCCGCCGCGAGCGCGGCGTTGCCCTGCCGGACGGCGGTGTGCACGATCGCCATCGCCTGCGGGACGCCGAAGTCCTCGTCCATCGCCTCGGCGAAGGCCGGCGGCACCTCGGTCGCCGGGGCGACCTCGCCGTGCAGCTCGGTGACCCGCTCCGCGAAGCCCTCGATCCGGTTGAACCCGGTCTCGGCCTCACGCAGCGCCTCCTCGCTGTACTCGATGGTCGAGCGGTAGTGGGGGGTGCCCAGGTAGTAGCGGAGCACGATCGGCCGCCAGGTCTTCACCATCTCGGAGACCAGCACCGAGTTGCCCAGCGACTTGCTCATCTTCTCGCCGCGCAGGGTCACCCAGGCGTTGTGCAGCCAGTAGCTCGCGAAGTCGTCGCCGAAGGCCTTGGACTGCGCGATCTCGTTCTCGTGGTGCGGGAAGATCAGGTCCCGCCCACCGCCGTGGATGTCGAAAGCGCGGCCCAGGTACTTGTGCGCCATCGCCGAGCACTCCAGGTGCCAGCCCGGACGGCCCCGGCCCCAGGGCGTCTCCCAGCTGGGCTCGCCCGGCTTGGCCGCCTTCCACATGGCGAAGTCGCGCGGGTCCCGCTTGCCGGTCTCGCCCTCGCTCTCGGGCTGCAGCAGGTTCTCCAGCTGCTGGTGCGAGAGCTCCAGGTAGCCCGGGTAGGAGGTGACGCTGAAGTAGACGTTGCCCTCGGACTCGTAGGCGTAGCCGCGCTCGATCAGCGTCCGCATCATCTCGATCATCTCGGGGATGTGCCCGGTCGCCCGCGGCTCCACCGTCGGCGGCAGGCAGCCCAGCGCGGTGTAGCCCTCGTCGAAGGCGCGCTCGTTGGCGTAGCCGATCTGCCACCAGGGCAGGCCGGTCTCCCGCGACTTCGCGATGATCTTGTCGTCGATGTCGGTGACGTTGCGCAGCAGGGTCACGTCGTAGCCGCGGTAGGCGAACCAGCGACGCATGATGTCGAAGTTCAGCCCGGACCGGATGTGGCCGATGTGCGGAGCGGCCTGCACGGTCGCGCCGCACAGGTAGATCGAGACGCAGCCCGGCGTGATCGGGACGAAGTCACGGACCTGACCGGCGGCGGTGTCGTGCAGACGAATACTCACGGCGTCAAGCGTAGTGGGAGCCGGGGGGTGCCCAGGCCCGATCGCGGCCGGGGGCCATCCAGGCTTCACGCCGGTGACACAAATCCGACGGACCGTCAGGACCGGGTCAGACTCCGCCGAGCTTGTCGACCACCTTCCGGGCCCGGACCCGCACCACCACCCGGACGTCGTCCGGCCCGTCGGCGGTGTAGTCGGCACCGGTGTACTTCCGGGACAGCGCGTCGATCAGCTCCCGGCCGCCCTCGCGCGTCAACTCGGCGACCCCGCGCACCTCCAGATAGGTGTACGGCTTCTCCCTCGGGTAGATCAGCACGCTGATCCGCGGGTCCCGGCGCAGGTTCTGCTCCTTGCGCCGACCGACCAGCGTCGAGAGCAGCAGGTCGTCGCCGTCCCGGGTGACCCACATGACCGACTGGTGCGGGCTGCCGTCCGGCTGCAGCGTGGAGACGATCGCGAAGGACCGGTCGTCGACCAGGGTGCGCGCCCGGCCGTTGAGTGCGGTGGCGGAAGTCATGCTCCCTCAGTACACCAACGCGGTCGCGATCGCCGCGAGACCCTCCGCCCTTCCGGTGAGTCCGAGCCCGTCGGAGGTGGTCCCGGACACCGAGACCGGCACCCCGCCCAGCGCCTCGGACAGCGCCTGCTGGGCCTCCGCCCGCCGCGTCCCGATCTTCGGGCGGACGCCGATGACCTGCACCGAGACGTTGCCGATCTCGAAGCCGGCCGCGCGGACGATCCGTCCGGCCTCGGCCAGCAGGGTCACCCCGGAGGCTCCGGCCCACTCGGGGCGGTCGGTGCCGAAGTGCTGGCCCAGGTCGCCGACCCCGGCCGCGGCGAACAGCGCGTCGCAGGCGGCGTGGGCGACGACGTCGGCATCGCTGTGCCCGGCCAGGCCGTACTCGGACTCCCAGCGCAGGCCCGCCACCCAGAGCTCTCGGCCCTTCTCGAAGGCGTGCACGTCGGTCCCCACGCCCACGCGGGGCAGGCGCGGCCCGGATGCCGGCTCGGCGGTCGGTTCAGTACCCATCGTTGGCCCTCCGGCGGGCGAGTACGGCCTCGGCCAGGACCAGGTCCAGGGGCCGGGTCACCTTGAACGCCTCCTCGTGCCCGGGCACGACGACGACTTGGCCGCCGAAGCGCTCGACCAGCCCCGCGTCGTCCGTCGCCTCGAACTCCTCCGCCGCGGCCTTGGCGTGCACGTCCGCCAGCCGGGCCCGCGGAAAGCCCTGCGGCGTCTGCACGGCACGCAGCAGCGCCCGCTCGGGCGTGCCCACGACCGGCTCCGGCCGCCCGGGGGCGACGGGCTCGATCTGCTTGACGGTGTCCGCGAGCGGCACGGCGGGCACGACGCCCTCGGCGCCGTCCGCGACGGCCCGGACCACGGCGTCCACCACCTCGACGGGAACCAGCGGCCGGGCCGCGTCGTGCACCAGCACGATGTCGACGTCCTCCGGCACCTCGGCCAGGGCCAGCCGGACGGACTCCTGGCGGGTCGCCCCGCCGGCCACGACGGTGAGCGAGGTGCCTTCCAGGGTGCCCAGCCCGGCGTCCTCCAGCAGCGTCCGCACCTCCGCGACGCCCTCCGGCGGCGCGGCCACGACGACGAGGGAGACGGCCCGCGAGCGCGCGAGCGCCCGCACCGCGTGGACCAGGATCGGCACTCCGCCGAGCTCTCGCAGAGCCTTCGGGGCGCCCGGCCCCAGTCGTTCGCCCCGCCCGGCGGCAGGGACCACTGCTGCGGCGTTCAGGTTTCGTTCCTTCGGAGGAATGGGTAGAGCGTGACTGACGGACAGTCAGCTGCGCACACCTTAGGGGCGCGGGGCAGCGCACGGGAAACCAGCCGCTTCACGGAGGCCGAACGGCGATGCCGTGATCCCCGGTGCTGCTCGGTTGTCCGCGCGATGACCCGCGCCCCTGAGGGTGCGACTGCTGGAGGTGCAGAAGCTCAGGAAGCGAGGACCTCGTCGAGGAGGGACTCCGCCTTGTCCTCGTTGGTGTTCTCGGCCAGCGCGAGCTCGCTGACCAGGATCTGGCGCGCCTTGGCGAGCATGCGCTTCTCGCCTGCGGAGAGCCCGCGCTCGCGCTCGCGACGCCAAAGGTCGCGCACAACTTCCGCGACCTTGATAACGTCACCGGAGGCAAGCTTCTCCAGGTTCGCCTTGTAGCGGCGCGACCAGTTGGTGGGCTCCTCGGTGTACGGTGCGCGCAGCACGTCGAACACCTTGTCCAGCCCGTCCTGGCCGACCACGTCGCGCACGCCGACGAACTCTGCGTTCTCCGCAGGGACGCGCAGCGTCAGGTCGCCCTGCTGCACCTTGAGCACCAGGTAGGTCTTGTCCACACCCTTGATCTGGCGGATTTCGATAGCCTCGATCAGCGCGGCCCCGTGATGGGGGTAGACCACGGTGTCGCCAACCTTGAACGTCATGTGACAGGTACCCCTTCCGTGGCTTTCCAGAGTAACACGCTCCTGGCCGTATCCGAAGGGCGTTTCCGCAGGTCAGGGCCGCTCTCGGGGCTTGACAAGGGGCCGTATGACGTGCTGGGCGGGGTGCTTTGGAACAACTTCCCGCAGGTGGGAGCGGTTGTTCACGAACCGGCAGCCCCACATTGACCTCGCAATGATCTTGAATTCTGGCCGTTGCCGAACCGTGATCTGATCTTCGACCGGAGGGGTGCACACGTTCCCGGGATCCACCCGGACGGCGGATGCCCGGTCAGGGCGCCCGCGACACGGGGTGCCACCCCGTGCAGAGCGGATCAGGGGCCTCGGTAATCTAAGGCGCGGTCGGCTCGATCTTTGACCAAGCCGCCGAAACCCGTGCGCATCCGTGCACACCCGTTCAATCCGTCCAAGGAGATGACTCCGTCGTGAGCCGCAGTCTTCGTCGCGGCGCGGTCGCCGCTCTGGCCCTTGCCATCGCCCCCGTGCTCGCGGCCTGCGCCGCCAGTTCGAACGCTGCCACGCTCGAGGTCAAGCCGAACGTCGCGGCGACCTCGGTCGGTTCGCTGAAGCTGAACGGCGTCGCCCTCGTGGTGGGCACCGACGGGTCCGCGAACGTCACCGCCAACATCGCCAACTGGGCGGACCAGGCGGACACGCTCACCTCCGTCTCGGTGGCCGGCCAGAACGCCACGCTGACCGGCCCGACACAGATCCCCGCCGGCGGCGCGCTGCAGCTCGGCGCCGGGACCACGGCCAACATCCCCGGCTTCAGCGGCCAGGAGGGCGCCAACGCCCCGGTGACCTTCCAGTTCCAGAACGGCGGCTCGGTCACCGTCCAGGCGCTGGTCAACTCCGCGCAGGGGGTGTACTCCTCCTACGCCCCCACCGCGACGCCGACCCCGGCCGCGCCGGTCGGCGGCGCCCCCTCGGCCTCCGCCCCCGCGTCGAAGCCCGCGGGCGGGGCGAAGACGACGACCAGCCCGTCGGCGTCCCCGTCCAAGCACTGAGGCGGCCGACAGGCCGTCAGCAGGAAAGCCCGCCGCGGTGACCGNCGGTGACCGCGGCGGGCTTTCGTCATGTCCGTGGGGAACCGGGCGGGATCAGGGCTCGAACTTGTAGCCCAGGCCGCGCACGGTGACCAGGTAGCGGGGAGCGCCCGGGTCCGGCTCGATCTTCGCGCGCAGGCGCTTGACGTGGACGTCCAGGGTCTTGGTGTCGCCGACGTAGTCGGCGCCCCAGACCCGGTCGATCAGCTGCATCCGGGTGAGCACCCGGCCGGCGTTGCGCAGCAGCATCTCCAGCAGGTCGAACTCCTTGAGCGGGAGGTCCACCTTGGCGCCGTCCACGGTCACCACGTGGCGGTCGACGTCCATCCGGACCGGGCCGGCCTCCAGGGCGCCGGGGCCGCCGCCGTCGGCCTCGGGCTCGCCGCGGCGGCGCAGCACGGCGCGGATGCGGGCGACCAGCTCGCGGGTGGAGTAGGGCTTGGTGACGTAGTCGTCCGCTCCTATCTCCAGGCCGACGACCTTGTCGATCTCGCTGTCCTTGGCGGTGACCATGATCACGGGCACGCTGGACCGGGCCCGCAGCTGGCGGCAGACCTCGGTGCCGGGCAGGCCCGGGAGCATCAGGTCGAGCAGCACCAAGTCGGCGCCGTTGCGTTCGAACTGGTCCAGGGCGTCCGGGCCGGTGGCGGCGATGGCCACCTCGAAGCCCTCCTTGCGGAGCATGTAGGAGAGGGCGTCGCTGAAGGACTCCTCGTCCTCCACGACGAGCACACGGGTCACGACATTGCCTCCGGGGCGGCGTCAGGGGTGGGAGTGGGAGTGGTTACGGGGTCCGCGCGGTCGGGGTCGGGCTTCCCCGCGGGCAGGCGCAGGGTGAAGGTCGAGCCCTGGCCCTCGACCGACCAGACGGAGACGGTGCCGCCGTGGGAGGCGGCCACGTGCTTGACGATCGACAGGCCGAGGCCGGTTCCGCCGGTCGCCCGGGAACGGGCCGGGTCGACACGGTAGAAGCGTTCGAAGATCCGCTCGCGGTCCTTCTCGGAGATGCCGACGCCCTGGTCGGTCACCGAGATCTCCACGGTGTCCGGCTTGCCGGCCGGACCGGGGACCTTGCGGGCGGCGATGGCCACGCGGGTGCGGGCCGGGCTGTAGTTGACGGCGTTCTCCACCAGGTTGCCCAGCGCGGCGGCCAACTGGCCGCGGTTGCCGTGCAGTTGGAGTCCGGCGATGCCGCCGGCCGCCATCGTGATCTGCTTGGCCGCGGCCTGGTGCCGACACCGGTCCATGGCCTCGGCGACCAGTTCGTCCACCGGGACCCGTTCGGCGTCGACCAGGCGGGTGTCGTCCTGGACCCGGGAGAGTTCGATGATCTCCTGGACCAGGCTGGTCAGCCGGGTGGACTCGATCTGCATCCGGCCCGCGAAGCGGCGCACCGCCTCGGGGTCGTCGCTGGCGTCCTGCACCGCCTCGGACAGCAGCGAGAGCGCGCCGACCGGGGTCTTCAGCTCGTGCGAGACGTTGGCGACGAAGTCCCGGCGGACCGCCTCGACCCGGCGGGCCTCGGTCAGGTCCTCGACCAGCACCAGCACCAGGCGCGAGCCCAACGGAGCCACCCGGACCGAGACGGCGAGCACGTCCCCGCCGGCCTTGCTGTCCATCCGGCGCGGTATGTCGAGGTCGGCCTGCCGAATCTCGCCGTCGCGCCGGGTGAGCCGGGCCATGGCCAGGATCTGCTCGACGGCGACGGCGCCGCCGCGGACCAGGCCCAGCGCGTACGCGGCGGAGCTGGCCTTGACCACCTGGTCGCTCTCGTCGACCACGACCGCGCAGGAGCGCAGCACCGACAGCACGGTGTCCACGCCCGGCGGCAGGGGCGGCTCAGCCTGCTGCTCGGGGCGCTTGGCGGGTTTCCTCCGGGTGGCCTCGCTCCACCGGAAGGTGAGTGCCGCGGTGAGGCCGACGCCGAGCCCGACGATCGCGCTCGCGGAGGCCGCAGCCACGTTCAGGTCCATGCATTCAGCCTAAGCGGACGGCGATGACCTGCTGTAACCCCTGGAATCAAGGGCTAGCTCCCGGTCGCCGAGAATTCACCTGAGTGTTGGCAGTGGTTCATTCCTGCTGAGGACCTGGTACGTCCGGGCGACGCACAGTGGTTCCGACGCCCTGGGGAGACGTCTGCCCAGGCGGCCCGAGCAGCCGGGCTGGCCGAGCGGCCGGACGGACGGAACGAGAAGGAACAGGACATGCGCGACGCGTACCACGAGGAACTCGACTCGATCGGCGACGGCCTTGTCGAGCTCGCCCGCCTGGCCGGCTCGGCCATGGGCCGGGCCACCACGGCACTGCTGGAAGGCGACCTCTCGCTGGCGGAGAGTGTGATCGCCGCCGACGAGAAGCTTGACGAGCTGCACCACGACCTGGAGAACCGGGCCATAGCGCTGCTCGCCCGGCAGCAGCCGGTGGCGACGGATCTGCGCATCGTGGTCACCTCGCTGCGGATGAGCGCGGACCTGGAGCGCTCCGGCGACCTGGCCCGCCACATCGCCAAGCTGGCGCGCCTGCGCTACCCCGAGTCCGCGATCCCGGCGGACCTGCACCCGATCGTCCTGGAGATGGGCCAGCTGGCCCAGCGCCTGATGACCAAGGCGGGCCAGGTGATCGCCACCAAGGACGTCGACGCCGCGCTGGAGCTGGAGCGCGACGACGACGCGATCGACGAGCTGCACCGCTCCCTCTTCGCCCACCTGCTGGACGACCGCTGGCACCACGGCGTCGAGACCGCGGTGGACGTCACCCTGGCCGGCCGCTACTACGAGCGCTTCGCCGACCACGCCGTCTCCGTCGCCAAGCGCGTCGTCTTCCTCGTCACCGGCGAACACGCCGACGACTTCGTCCCCACCCCGGACCTGGCGGAGTAGTCCCGCCGACCCGGCGGCGCGGGGCTTTGACGGTGCCCGAGCGAGCCAGAGGCGGGGCTGGGGTGACCGGTGGTCCAGCGCCGAACCGGCCTCGGGCTCGGACGTGCCTCGGCCTCTGGCCTGGTCAGGGCCGGTGACGCGCCCCGGCGTCCGGCTGGAGGGCCGCCAAGTGGGGACAGGGAGTCGGCGCCCTGGGGCCTGGCGGATCTGGGCTGGGCCTGGCGGCCGGACCTTCGTGGCACCCGCCGCCCCAGGCGCGGCCGGAACCGAGGCCGAGCGTGGGGCTGGGGGTCAGGGGGGCGAACCGGCCTTCGGCCGAGGGGCCGCCCAGGCGGGCTGGGCCGGACGGCCGGGGGTTCGAGCCGGACGGCCGCAGGGCCGACGGGGGGGGCCGCCGCCCCCACTGGACCGAGGGCGGCCCTCAGGGCGCGGGGCCGGACCGAGGCGGCCGTCAGGGCGGGGGGCCGGACCAAGGCGGCCCTCAGGGCGCGGGGCCGGACCAAGGCGGCCCTCAGGGCGCGGGGCCGGACCAAGGCGGCCCTCAGGGCGGGGCCGGGCCCCTCGGCCTTCAGGGCGGGGCCGGCTCTCGGGCCCCCGGCCAAGGCCGGTCACCCGCCCCGACCTCCGGCCGAGGGANGGGCCGGGCCCCTCGGCCTTCAGGGCGGGGCCGGCTCTCGGGCCCCCGGCCAAGGCCGGTCACCCGCCCCGACCTCCGGCCGAGGGACGCCGCACACCGCGCGCGGGGTCGGGCCGACAGGGGGCGCACGGGGGCGGAGGGGCCTGCCCCCGCACGCCTGTTGACGCTCCGTCAGGCAGGGGGATGCACTGAGGGTGAGTCAGACCGCCCGCGAGGAGGGCCCGCTGTGACCGAGACCCCGCCACCGTCCCCCATCGAGCCCGACGCCCGTCCACTTCTTCCCGTCGTCGCCGCCTGCGGCTGCGGAGGGGGCTGCGGCTGCGGCTGCCAGTCCGGCGGCGCCTGCCAGTGCGGCGGCCACTGCCACGACTGCGGCTGAGCGAGCCCGACAGCAAGCGGGGCGCCGGGGGTGATCCCCCGGCGCCCCGCCGTCTGCACGCGCCCCGCGCATCCCGCATGTCTCGCGGACCCGAGCGCTCCGCGCGCCGACGCGCGCTTCGCGCGTCAGCGCACGGACCAGGCCCGGTAAACCGTCTCCGTGGCGCTGTCGCCGCTCGCGCTCACCACCGTCGTCCGCAGCGTGACCGCGCCGGAGGCCGGGTTGCGGACCTGGGCGGTCCACTGACCGCCCACCGCGCGGAGGCTGACGGCGTGCCAGGTGCGGCCGCCGTCGTAGGAGACCCAGAGCCGGATGGACTTCACCGTGGCCTTGGGCACCGCGATGTCCATCGGGTCGGTCGTGGACCGGACCGCCTGGACGGTCAACGCCGTGGTGCTGCCCGCCTTGGCCTGGTTGCCGAGGTCCAGGCCCGCCGGGAAGAACTTCGTGGCGAAGACCTTGGCCGCCTGCCGCTTCGCCGGGTCGGCGTAGAAGTGGTAGCTGAGCGTCGCCCGGGTGGAGAGCAGGCCCGTCGGCAGCCTGCTGCCCGGCGCGTAGGCCGAGGCGTCGGCCGTGAGCGAGTACCAGCCCTTCGACTTCAGCACCACGTCGAGACCGGACGGGCCGGTGGCCCACTCGGTCAGGCGCTTGGACGCCAGCACCTTGCCGCCCTGGCGGAGGGTGTAGGTGCCGATCGTCAACGTGTCGCCGCCCGCGCCCGTCCCCCAGGGGTCGGCCAGCATCGAGTCGGCGTCGAAGAGCAGCCGATGGCCCCAGTACGTCCCCGGGACCTCGGTCGACGCGGGGCCGCGCACCGCCCGGTTGAACAGCGTCCAGTAGCTGCCCCGGGCCGCGACGGTCCGCGGCTTGGCAAAGGTGAAGGCCCTGGAGAAGTCGTTGCGGACCGTCCAGGTACCCGGCGAGACGTAGGCGTGGGTGACGTAGCCGCCGTCGCCGCCGCCGAGGCCGGCGATCAGGTCGGTCTGGCAGCTGTCCTGACGGGGCGTCGGCTGGATCATGACGTTCGAGGAGGCGGTGGTGTTCTCCCCGCCCCGGACGTCGACGCGCCACTTGGCCAGACCGCTGCGCTTGAAGCTGCCCAGCGTCCCGGCCGGCACCGCACCGCGCAGTCCGCTGACGACATAGGACGAGCCGGACCCGAGCAGGTCGCCGCCCCAGGACGCCAGGTACCCGAGCGTGAAACCCCGGTCGGCGTTCGGCACGACGAACAGACTGCCCGCCCTGTTCCACGCCTCCACACCGTTGCCCCAGCCGCCGGGCGCGCAGACGCGCACGTCGAGCCCGGGCTGCCCGGAGACGTCCAGGCCCACCCGCACCGACCGGCCGGCCCGCGCGTCCAGGGTCAGCCGGCCGGCGCCGCTGACCCGCACCTTCTTTCCGATGAGCGTGTCCGTCCCGGCTGACTGGACGTCAGCGAGGACGGTGTAGGTCCCGGCCGGCAGCGCGGTGGCCCGGCCGGACTGCAGGTACCTCGGCATGCCGGTCGAGTCGACCACGGTGACCGACCCGTTGACGGCCCGGCCGTCGCGGCCGATCTCGGCCACCTTCAACGAACTTCCTGCCGCCTGCGCGGTCCCGGTGAAACCCACCACGGGCAGCACCGTTCCGACTGCGGCGGCGAGCGCAAGCCATCTGCGCATACAACCCCCCTGAGCACGAAACCCCCGCTCACACGAGCAGAGGCCCCCTCACGATAGAGGGAGCCTCCGTCAGCGGGACCGCGGGGTCAGGGTTACTTCTTGCCCTGGTTCTTCACGGCCTCGATCGCGGCCGCCGCGGCCGTCGGGTCGAGGTAGCGGCCGCCCTTGGTGAGCGGGCGGAAGTCGGCGTCGAGCTCGTAGACGAGCGGGATGCCGGTCGGGATGTTCAGGCCGGCGATGTCGGCGTCGCTGATGTCGTCGAGGTGCTTGACCAGCGCGCGCAGCGAGTTGCCGTGGGCGGTGACCAGGACGGTCCGGCCGGCGGCCAGGTCCGGGACGATGGCGTCGTACCAGTGGGGCAGCATCCGGTGGACGACGTCCTTGAGGCACTCCGTCTGCGGCCGGATGTCCGACGGCAGGTCCGCGTAGCGCGGGTCGTCGGACTGCGAGTACTCGGCGCCGTCGGCGAGCGGGGGCGGCGGGACGTCGTAGGAGCGGCGCCAGAGCATGAACTGCTCCTCGCCGAACTCGGCCAGGGTCTGCGCCTTGTCCTTGCCCTGCAGCGCGCCGTAGTGACGCTCGTTCAGGCGCCAGGAGCGGTGCACCGGGATCCAGTGGCGGTCCGCCCGGTCCAGGGCGATCTGCGCGGTGCGGATGGCGCGGCGCAGCAGGGAGGTGTGCAGGACGTCCGGCAGCAGGCCCTCGGCGGCGAGCAGCTCGCCGCCACGAACGGCCTCCTTCTCCCCCTTCTCGTTCAGGTCGACGTCGACCCAGCCGGTGAAGAGGTTCTTCTCGTTCCACTGGCTCTCGCCGTGGCGGAGCAGGACAAGTCGGTAGGGAGCTTCAGCCATGGCCAGCAGCCTAATGGAGCCGCCTGCGGCCGGATAAACGGTGGCGGTACGCACGAACGACCGAGTAATGTCCCTCATGCCAGTCCACCGCTTACACAGGCAGCTCAGGGGGCATCCGCGTGTCCACGCCCGCTTTGACCCGGTTGCGATCCGCGACCCGCGAGACCGTGCGCGGACTGCCCACCACCTTCTGGTGGCTGTGGACCAGCACCCTGGTCAACCGGCTCGGCTCCTTCGTCGTCACCTTCCTCGCGCTCTACCTGACGGTGGACCGCGGCTTCTCCGCCGCCTTCGCCGGCGCGGTCGCCTCGGCCTTCGGTCTGGGCGGCGTCTTCGGCGCGGTCGCGGGGGGCGTCTGCGCCGACCGGCTCGGGCGGCGGCCCACGCTGGTGGCCGCGCAGGGGCTCGCCGCGCTGGCGACCGCGGCCATGGGCCTCGCCCGGGCGCCCTGGCTGATCGCGGTGCTCGCCGCGCTCCTCGGCTTCACCAGCAACGCGGCCCGGCCGGCCATCCAGGCGGTGATGGCGGACGTGGTCCCGACGGCCGACCGGGTGCGCGCCTATTCACTCAACTACTGGGCCATCAACATCGGTTTCGCGGTCTCCGCCGCTGCGGCGGGCTTCATCGCGGCGCACGGCTACCTGCTGCTCTTCCTCGGCGACGCGGCCACCACCCTGCTGTGCGCGCTGGTCGTCTTCCTGCGCATCCCGGAGACCCGGCCCGCCCTGCCCGCGCGCCCAACGGCCGCCCCGGACAACGCTGCTGACACCGCGTCGGCGGTCGGGATGGGGACCGTGCTGCGGGACGCCGCCTTCATGGGCCTGGTCGGGCTGACCTTCCTGATCGCGATGGTCGACGGTCTCGGCGGCACCGCACTGCCCATCGAGATGGGCCGGAACGGCTTCGACGCTGAGGCCTACGGCCTGGTCATCAGCCTCAACGGACTGCTGATCGTGCTCGCGCAGATCCCGCTGACCCGGCTCACCGAGCGCCGCAGCCGGCTGCTGGTCCTGGTCACCGCGGCACTGCTGGACGGCGTCGGGTTCTGGCTCACCGACTTCGCGGCCACGCTCTGGTTCTACGCGCTGACCGTCGTCGTGTGGACCGCGGGCGAGATGCTGCGCACCCCGGCCAACATGGCGCTGGTGGCGGAGCTTTCGCCGACCCACGCGCGCGGCCGCTACCAGGGCGTCTACTCGCTGGCCTGGCAGGGCGCCTCCTTCCTGGCCCCGCTGGCGGCGGGCGCCATGCTGACCGGCTGGGGCGGATCGTCCGTCTGGAGCGCCTGCCTGGTCCTCGGCCTGCTCTGCTCGGCGGGCTACGTCCGGCTGCTGCGCGGGCACCGCCAGACGCCTGAGCAGGCGTCCGGACTGCCGGCCGAGCAGGCGTCAGGGCAGGCGCCCGTAAATGCGGATGACCCGGTCGGCGCGGCCTCGTAGGGTGCGAAGCATGGGACGCAGCACGGACAGCAGTGGCATCGAGGTCAGGGCGATCACGGACGAGGAGCGCGGGGCCTGGGGGCAGGCGCTCAACGCGGGGTTCATGCGCCCCAAGGGCGACGGCGAGGGGGACTTCCATCGCGAGCGATTCCCCGAACTCGGGCGCGCCCTCGGCGCGTTCGACGGCGGGCGGTGCGTGGGCACCTTCCGCAGCTTCGCCCAGGAGCTGACCCTCCCGGGCGGCGCGGTCATCCCCACCGACGCGATCACCAACGTCACGGTCGGCCCCACCCACCGGCGGCGCGGGCTGCTCTCCCGGATGATGCGGCAGGACCTCGACGCCGCCGTCGCCCGCGGCGACGCGGCCGCCACGCTGATCGCCGCGGAGTACCGGATCTACGGCCGCTTCGGCTTCGGACCCGCGACGGCCCAGCGCGGCAAGCTGATCGACAAGGCCCGCGCGGGCGGCATCGACGTTCCGGCGGAGGCGCTGGAGGGCAGCATCGAACTGCTGACCCTCGACGAGTACGCCAAGGTCGGCCCCGAGCTGCACGAGCGCTTCCGCCGCACCCAGCCCGGCGCCGTGTCCCGCACGGACTTCAGCCACCGGATGCGGACCGGCCAGGTGGCCAACTCCCCATGGCCGTACAAGGAACCGCTGGTCGCCCTCTACCGCGACGCGGCCGGCACGCCCGCCGGCCTGCTGGCCTACCGGGTGACCGAGGAGGAGTGGCGCAACTGGCTGCCCCGGGAGACCACGCTCAAGGTCGAGGACTACTACGCGGTGTCCGCGGCGGCCTATGCGGCGCTGTGGAAGTTCGCGCTGGAGGTCGACTGGATCGTCAGGGTCTCCATCAAGGACCTGCGCCTGGACGACCCGCTGCAGCTGATGCTCCGCGACGGACGCGCGATGACGGACAACGGGGACAGCTGCGACGACTTCCTGTGGGTGCGCGTGCTGGACGTCCCCAAGTGCTTCGGGGCCCGGACCTACGACGTGCCCGGGCGGTTCGTCTTCGAGGTCGAGGACCGCATGGGCTACACCGCCGGCCGCTACGCCGTCGAGGCGGCGGCGGACGGCTCGGCGGTGTGCACGCGCACGGCGGACCCGGCCGAGTTCGCGTGCGACGTGAGCGTGCTGGGCGCGCTCCTGCTCGACCACCTGCCGCTGCGGCGACTGGCCGCGGCGGGCCGTGTCGTGGAACTGGTCCCGGGCGCCCTCCGCAACGCGGAGCGCGTCCTCCGCGCCGACCAGCACCCCTGGTGCCCGGACGTCTTCTGACGCATCGTCACCCGACCTGCGGCCGAAAGCCTTCACGGCCCGGCCGCAGGTGCGGAACTCCGGCCCGGCGGTGCGCCGTTCAGCCCCCGTCGGTCGCCGGGGCCACCAGCCTGCTGAGCAGCGCGACCGCCTCGGCGGCGGGCACGGGGGCGAAGAAGGCGGCGTCCACCGCCTCCACGGCCTCGATCGCCTTCGGCGCGAGCTCCGCGCCGGCCTCGGTGACGCGCAGCAGCCTGGCCCGGGTGTCGGCCGGGTCGACCTCCCGCTGCACCAGGCCCTTCTGCTCCAGGGTGCGGATCACCTGCGACGTCATCTTCACGTCCGTACCCGCCTGCCGGGCGACGGCCAGCTGGTTGGGCCGCCTGCCGCCCTGGTTCAACGACCAGGTGCAGGCGAGCAGCACGAACTGAACATGCGTCAGCCCCAGCGGCGCCAGCGCGGCGGCGACGCCGCGCTGCCAGCGGAGCGTCGCGTGCCAGAGCAGGAAGCCCGGGCTGGCCGCGGGCTCCAGCGCCGTCAACGCCCCTCCGCCCGCCGCGCGAGGGCGGTCATGGTCTCCGGCCAGTCGGCCGTGATGCCCGGCCCGATCTCCGGTCCGACCTGGTCGGCACCGTCCCCGGTGATCTCCATGCGGTAGGTGATCCGGCTGCCCTCCCCGACCGCCTCGACGGTGTGCGCGGTGCGCAGCACGATCCCCCCGAAGACGGCCTCGTCGACGAATCCCTGCCCCGGCAGCACCTGAGCCAGCGTCAACTCCACCGGCTCCTGCCCGGCGGGCACCATCGTGATCTCCCCGCCGTCCACGAACCCGCCGCGCAGCTCGATCTTCTCGATGTCCGCGTTCCACTCGCCCCAGCGCTCGACCTCCGCCCAGATCCCCCACACGACGCCGGGCGCGGCGCTGGTCTCGACGCTGTGCTGGTACTCCCACATGCTGGCCTCCCCCGGCCTCGGCGATGATGTATTCATAGATTATCTTCGCGCAGACTATCTGTCCAGCGCCCACGACGGCTCAGAGCACCAGCCAGTCCAGAAGGGAGAACGTACGCAGGTAGGGCCAGAGTTGATGGTCGTTCAGCGGGTGCAGCGAGCGCGCGACAGCCGCCAGATCGTCCTGGCTTCCCCGATTGCTGTCCACACTGAGGGTGAGCAGGACTCCGCCACGACGCTCCACGCGCCCGGTGAAGTCCCCGGCGGCGACAGCCCAGACGCCCGGCGCCACGCGATCGCACCGCTCGGGTGCGGACTGCCGCGTCCCCTCGCCATCCGTGATCCCGATGCTCCCGCAGGGGTCGGCGTCAGGCGGGGCCACGGTCACCACCGCATCCGACACGCCGTCGATGTTGCTGTCCTGGAAGAACACCGTGACCCGTGCCCCGAACGGTCCGAACTCGAGGGCGTCCGGCTCCCCACCCGGCCAGTCCACGCCTTGCAGCAGACGCCGGTCGAGGCCCGGGTGCGCGGCGTACCACTGCTGTACGGCGAGGCGCTCCTGCGCACTCCTGATCGGCCCCACTGCCAGTGCCAGCACCACGGCGACCGTCGCGGCAGCCGCCCACCGTGTCCGGCTTCGCACCACGACGAGTTCGAAAGCGAGGGGATACGGCAAGCAGAACAGCATCACCGAGACGAGCCCGAAGAAGAGGGGAAAGGCGTGTGCCGCAACGAGCACGCGATTGAGCACGACGTCCGCCACCGCGCCCAGGGCCAGAACGCCCAAGGCCGACCCGCCGGAGGAACGGTCAGGGCAAGTCTGCTGCATCAACAGGCGCATCAGCAGGAAAGCGGACGCCTCGAACACCACACAGACACCGAAGGCGAACAGCAGGGCAACCCCTCCGATCGCACCGGCGCCCGAGACGAGGCTGCCGGCGACGATCCGCAAGAACGCGACGCCGAAAGCGGAGACGAAACCGTAGAGGGCCGCGAGGCCCCAGACCGTCGCCGACCGGCGGGAGGCCGCCACGCGGGGTGCCCCTCCGACGAACGTGGCGCGCCGCCTCGGTCTGCTGATGGTCATGACCTTCCTCTCTGCGGCCGCCAGGGCGGCGCGCAGAGGGGACTGACCGGGCGTCAGGTCTTCGGGCGCCGTTTGCGGCTGGTACGGGGAGTCGTGCTGCTGGGGACGGGGGACTTCTTCGCGGGGACCGGGGTACCGGCCTTGCCGATGGTCGGCAGGACGAAGTCCTTGACCATGTCGACCGCGTCCCGGACCAGCGGGCGGAAGACGCGGTAGCGGGACAGGGCGACGACCTTGGCGACGAACGGGGCGCAGCGGGCCACGAAGGCACGGGTGCGCTCGGTGTCCTCAGTGCGGTCGAAGACCCAGTACAGGACGACGACCATCAGATGCAGCCAGAGCAGGTCGGGCAGCAGTTCGTCCAGCTCGGCGTCGATCTTCGGGGCCAGGCCCGAACCGTCGAGGACCTCGCGGAAGAGGTCGACGGCACAGGACCGGGCGGGGTGGGACTCGCTCGAGAACGGGGACATGGGGCTGTCCGGGTCCGCCGCCGTGCGGAAGAACTGGGCCGCGAACTCGTGGTACGGGGCCGCGCAGTCGATCCAGGACTCCAGCGCGATCCGCAGCCGGACGGCGAAGTCCCGCTCCCCCGCCATCCGCCGCCGGGCGTCCGCGGCGTGCTCGTAGGTCATCCGGTCGTAGAAGCCCTGGATCAGGAACTCCTTGGACGCGAAGTAGTGGTAGGCGTTGCCCACCGACACGCCCGCCTCCTGCGCGATGGCGCGCATCGTGGTGCGGTCGTAGCCGCGCTCCTCGAAGAGGCGCATCGCCGTCTCGAGGATCAGGGCCCGGGTCTGCTCGCCCTTGGCGGTCGCGGCGGTCGGACCGGTCGGGCTGCCGGTGGCGCTCCGGTTCCCGGAGGGGGCGGAGGCGGGAGGGGTCGGCTGTTCGGTCACCGGTCGAGGTTATCGGGACGTCCGCCTCGGCCCGGCCGGCGTCGGGCGGCCCGTTCCCGGTCCGGACCGGCCGTCCCCTGCGCGGCCGGTCCGGTCCGGCGCCGCCGCGCCTGACGCTCCGTCATCCCGGCGTCAGTGCGCGGGGGCGACGGGCGGAGCGGGCGGAGCGGGCGGAGCGGGCGGGGTCCAGCCGTGCGGCGGGACCGGTGCCGACGGGCGCTGCTCCCGGCGCAGCTGTCCGCCGCGGCGGAAACGGTTCAGCACGTACACGTTGACCAGGTGCAGCAGCCCGAGCACCAGCAGCACCGTGCCGACCTTGTACGACAGCGCCTCGAAGACCTGCTGCGTGTCGGCGACGCTCCGGTTCCCCCCGCGCAGCCACAGCGCCACGAAGCCCAGGTTGACCAGGTAGAAGCCCACCACGAGCAGGTGGTTCACGGCCTCGCCCAGCTTCTCGTTCCCGTGGAAGACGTCCGCCAGGAAGACCCTCCCCGCCCGGCTGAGCGTACGGGCCACCCACACCGTGAGTCCGATGCTGAGCAGCAGGTATGCGACGTACGTGACGACGGTCACGACAGCCCCCATTCAGAGTTTCTTGAACGCGTTCAACTTCGCGTCGTCCAGGACTCTAGACCCTGTTCCTGAACGTGTTCAAGTCCGCGTCCACGGCGCCGAAAAGCAGTGGTCCTGCCGGGCCACAGCCCTGGAGACTGGGGCCATGCCTACTGATTTCGCCCGTTTCGACGCACGCGGCTACCCGGTGCTCGACGTCCGCGAGGGCTACGCCCGTTGGGTCGGGACGTACGAGGAGACCGTCGAGGACGCGATGGACCTGCACGTCCTCGCCGAGCTGCGGGCCCCCTCCTGGTCCGGGCGGGCCGCCGACCTGGCCTGCGGGACCGGGCGCACGGGGGCGTGGCTGCGCGCCCAGGGCGTGGCCGAGGTGGACGGCGTCGACCTCACCCCGGAGATGCTGGCCCGCGCCGAGCAGCGCGGCGCCCACGCCTCCCTCCGGCTGGCCGACATCGCCGAGACCGGGCTGGACTCCGGGAGTTACGACCTCGTCGTCAGCTCCCTGGTGGACGAGCACCTGGCGGACCTGCGTCCGCTCTACCGGGAGGCGTTCCGGCTGGCCAGGCCCGGCGGCTGCTTCGTGACCGTGGGCCTGCACCCGTTCTTCATCATGGCGGCGGGGATGCCCACCCACTTCACGACCGCCGAGGGCGAGCACTTCGCCATCACCACCCACGTCCACCTGCCCAGCGACCACATCGCGGCCGGGCTGGGAAGTGGCTGGCAGCTGGCCGAGTTCCGCGAGGAGGTGGTGGGCGACGCCTGGGTGGCGCTCAAGCCCAAGTGGGAACGGCTGCGCGGGACCCCCGTCTCCGCCGCCTACGTCTGGCGCAGGTGACCGCCCGTCAACAGGCGTCCGCCCCCTCCGGTCGGGGCGCTCAGGGACGGGTGTCGGGCCCGACGTCGCGGCCGCGCTTGAGCTCGTAGAAGCCGGGGGTCCCCGCGACGAGCAGCACGCCGTCCCAGAGCCGGCCGGCGTCCTCGCCCTTGGGGACGGGGGTGATCACCGGGCCGAAGAACGCGACGGTCCGGCCGTCGGGCAGCGGCACGTGCAGGGCCGGGGTGCCCAGGTCCTCGCCGACCGGGTCCAGGCCGGCGTGGTGGCTGACGGACAGCGCCTCGTCGAACTCCTCCGACTCGGCGGCGTCCGCGAGTTCGGCGGGGAGGCCCACCTCACGCAGCGAGTCCAGGTACAACTCCCGTGCGATGGGCGCCTTCTGGTGGTGGATCCGGGTGCCGAGAGCGGTGTAGAGGTCGCGCAGCACCTCCGGGCCGGCCTTCTGCTCGGCCGCTGCGCACACCCGGACGGGGCCCCAGCCCAGCTTGAGCCACTCGGCGTACCAGGGCTCCAGCCCCTCCCGGCCCTTGTTGAGCAGGGCCAGGCTCATCACGTGGAAGCGGGCCTCCACGTCGCGAACCCGTTCCACTTCCAGCAGCCAGCGCGAGGTGATCCAGGCCCAGGGGCAACGGGGATCGAACCACATGTCCACGGTCGTCTTCGTCGTCGTCATGTCCCTTACGCTAGGCGGATATTGGCCCCTGGTCACGGGACAATGGTCAGCCGGGAACCTGGGCCAATCAGCGCGCTTCCGGCGCAGCGAAGCGGTCCAGCGCCTCCCGGACGCGGCGTCGGTAGGTGCCGCTGCCGGTGTGACCGGAGTCGTCGACGACGACCAGTTCGGCGTTCGGCCACCGCTGTGCCAGTTCATACGCCGTCGCGAGGGGCGACCCGAGGTCGAGTCGGCCGTGCAGCAGCACGCCGGGGATGCCGGCCAGCCGGTCCGCCTCGCGCAGCAGCACGCCTTCGTCGAGCCAGGCGGCGTGGGAGAAATAGTGCGCGGTGATCCGGACGAAGGCGGTGAGGGCGTCGTCCGGGCGGTCCGAGTAGGCGTCCGGCTTGCCGTTGACCTCGTGCGAGACCACGGCGTCCTCCCAGCGGGCCCACTCGCGCACCGCGCGGTCCCGGACCTGCGGATCGGGGTCCTCGACCAGCCGCGCGTACGCGGCGACGGCGTCCTCGCCCGGCCCCACGCCGCCCTCCGCCCGGAACCGCTCCAGCTGCGCGGGCAGGAACCGGCCCACGCCCCCGTACAGCCAGTCGATCTCGGACCTGCGGGTCATGGTGACCCCGGTGATGACGATGGCGGAGACCCGCTCGGGGTGCCGCTCGGCGTAGGCGAGGATCAGCGTGGAGCCCCAACTGCCGCCGAACAGCAGCCACTTCTCCACGCCGAGGTGCTGCCGCAGCAGTTCCATGTCGGCCAGGAGGTGCGCGGTGGTGTTGTGCTCCAGCGAGGTCGCGTGGTCTGCGGCGTGCGGGGTGCTGCGGCCGCAGCCGCGCTGGTCGAAGAGGATGACGCGGTAGCGCTCCGGGTCGAAGTACCGCCGCGTGCCGGTGCCGCAGCCGGAGCCAGGGCCGCCGTGGACGACGAGGGCGGGCGCACCGTCCGGGTTGCCGCAGGCTTCCCAGTGGATCCGGTTGCCGTCGCCGACGTCCAGCATCCCGTGGTCGTAGGGCTCGATGGGCGGGTACAGCTCCACAGACATCCCGGCAGGCTACCCGCGGCCCGCCGTGACGTCCCGTCAATCCCGCACCGGGGCACGGGCGCACGGCCCGCCGCCCTAGGGTACGGGCATGGGCATCACCCTCTTCACCCTCGGCGGGACGATCTCCATGGCCGGCCACCAGCCGGGCTCGCCGGTCGTCTCGCGGCTCACCGGGGCGCAGCTCACCGCCGCCGTCCCCGGACTCGCCGCACTCGGAACGCCGCTGACCGTCGAGGACGTTCACGCCGTCCCCAGCGGCAGCCTGACCTTCACGCACCTGCTCGACCTCCTCGCCGCCGCCTCCCGGGCCGTGCGCGCCGGTGCCCGGGGCGTCGTCGTGAGCCAGGGCACCGACACCCTGGAGGAGACCTCGTACCTCGCCGATCTCCTCTGGCCGCACGAGGAACCCCTGGTCTTCACCGGGGCCATGCGCAACCCCACGCTCGCGGGGCCGGACGGTCCGGCGAACCTGCTCGCCGCCGCGCTCACCGCGGCCGCTCCGGCCGCCCGCGGCCTCGGCGCCCTGGTCGTGCTCAACGACGAGGTCCACGCGGCCCGTTGGGCGCGCAAGGCGCACAGCACGCGGACCGGTGCCTTCGTCTCCCCCGACACCGGGCCGCTCGGGCACGTCGTCGAGGGCGGCGTCCGCCTGTTCGTCCGGCCACCCCGGCAGCCCGTGCTGCGCGTGGACCCCGCGGCCGTGGCCCGCACCCGGGTGGCCCTGCACACCGTCACCCTGGACGACGACCCCGACGTGCTGACGGCCGTCGCCACCGGCCAGGACGGGCTGGTCGTCGCCGGGTTCGGCGTCGGCCACGTGCCCGCGTGGTTCGCCGAGCCGCTGGGCGATCTCGCCGCGCGCATGCCCGTCGTCCTGGCCTCGCGCACCGGGAGCGGCCCCGTGCTGCACCGCACCTACGGGGCTCCCGGTTCGGAGACCGACCTGCGCCACCGGGGCCTGATCGGGGCCGGCTACCTCTCGCCCTACCGGGCCCGCGTCCTGCTGCGCCTGCTGCTGGCCGGGGGCGCGGACCGGGACTCCGTCGCCGCCGCCTTCGGACGCCACGGCGGCGACGGGTCCTGAGGCTCAACCCACCTGCGCGGCAAGGAACTGCGCCCAGGTGCGCGTGCCCTGCTGCGCGGTCTCCAGGTTGAGGTTGGCGCCCGCCCGGTAGACCCGGCCCACCTTGCCGGGCACGCGCATCGGCAGCAGCGGCCGGTGCTTGCCCGCGGCCGCGAGGTAGCTGCGGACCAGCGCGTCGAGGCCGAAGACCTCCGGCCCCGCCAGGTCCGGCACGCGACCGGCGGGCTGACCCAGCGTCAGCTCGGCCAGCCGCTCGGCGACGTCCCGGGCGTCCACGGGCTGCCAGCGCACCGTCGCCGGCGCCGGCACGACCGGCAGCTTGGCCATGGCCCGCACCGTGGTGAGCGCCAGGTCGTGGAACTGGGCGGCCCGCAGCGTCGTCCACGGCACACCGGCCGCCGCGACGGCCTGCTCCGCGCCGTGCTTGGCCCGGAAGTAGCCGAGCGGGACGGCGTCGGCGCCGATGACCGAGATGTAGACGAAGTGCCGGACGTCCGCCTTCCGGGCGGCCCGCACCAGCTTCTCCGTCGCGGTGTCGTCACCCTTCGGGCCGCCGGCCAGATGCAGCACCGTCTCCACGCCGTCGAGGGCCGCGTCCAGGCCGGTCCCGTCGAGCAGGTCGGCGGTGACGTGGCTGACGCCGTCCCGGGCCGTGCCGCCGTGCCTGCTGAGCACCCGCACCTCACGGCCGGCGTCCCGCAGCAGCGGGACCACGTGCCGGCCGAGCGTTCCGGTGCCGCCGGTGACGAGGATGGGGGAGGTCATCGTGATCATCTCCAACTACTTTGGGAGTCTTGCCTTTCGTCGATCCACTGCGCTGACCCCGGCCGAGGAAGGAATGTGACACGGTGAGCGAGGCCGCTGTGCTGACGTCCCGATTCGAGGAGCACCGCCCCCACCTCCGCGCGGTCGCCTACCGCCTGCTCGGCTCGCTCAGCGAGGCCGAGGACGCGGTCCAGGAGGCCTGGCTGCGACTCGAACGAAGCGACACCGCCGAGGTCGGGAACCTGGGCGGCTGGCTGACGACGGTGGTGTCCCGGATCTGCCTGAACATGCTGCGCAGCCGCGCCCACCGCCGCGAGGAGCCGCTGGACGTCCCCGCCCTGGGTGCGACGGCCTCCGACGCGGCTCCCGGACCGGAGGAGGAGGCCGTGCTGGCCGACTCGGTGGGGGTGGCCCTGCTGGTGGTGCTCGACCGGCTGAGTCCGGCCGAGCGGGTGGCGTTCGTGCTGCACGACCTGTTCGCGGTCCCCTTCGAGGAGGTCGGCGCCGTGATGGACCGGTCTCCGGCGGCGGTACGGCAGCTGGCCAGCAGGGCCCGTCGCCGGGTCCGCGGCGGCGAACCCGCCGCGGGAGGCGACCCGGCACGGCAGCGCCAGGTGGTCTCCGCCTTCCTGGCCGCGACCCGCAGCGGCGACCTGGCCGGGCTGCTCTCCCTGCTGCACCCCGACGTGGTCCTGCACGCGGACCGCATGGTCGTCCCCACGCCCGAGCCCGTGCTCGTCCGCGGCGCCCAGCCGGTCGCGCAGGGCGCGATGGCGGCCACCGGCCGTGCCCGCTGGACCGGCCTGGCCCTCGTCAACGGCTCGACCGGCCTCGTCATGGCCCCGCAGGGCCGCCTGCGCGTGGTCCTCACCTTCACCTTCGGCCCCGACGGCATCACGGCCATCGACGTCATCGCGGACGAGCGGCTCGCCGCGCTGCGGATCGCAGCGCTGCCGGACTGAGCGGGGCGACACGACACGTTTACACAGCTGCAAGCAGCGTGCTTGCAATAGTTAGCGCAGAAGGGCAGCATGAAGACATGGCCTCACTGAACGTCGGGTCGCTCGGGGAGTACATCCGTGAGCAGCGGCGGCACGCGCAGTACTCGCTGCGCCAGCTCGCCGACGCGGCCGGGGTGTCCAACCCGTACCTCAGCCAGATCGAACGCGGGCTGCGGAAGCCGAGCGCGGAGATCCTGCAGCAGATCGCCAAGGCGCTGCGGATCTCGGCCGAGACCCTGTACGTGCAGGCGGGGATCCTGGAGGAGCGTGAGGACCAGGGCCTGGAACTGCGGGCCTCGATCCTGGCCGACCCACTCATCAACGAGCGGCAGAAGCAGGTGCTGCTCGCGGTCTACGACTCCTTCCTCAAGGAGAACGGCGTGGCCGAGACCACGACCGGAGCCGACGAAGCCGTGTCCGAAGGAAAGACCGAAGAGACGAAGGGGAGGGATTCCGATGCCGATCGCTGACGACCTCCGCAAGACCCTGACCGACCCCACCCCGCTCTACGCCATCGCCGGCGCGGGCGACGCAGCGGTGGAGAAGCTGAAGACCGTGCCGGAGAAGGCGGCGGCGCTGGCCGCCGACCGGAAGGCGACGCAGGAGAAGGCGCAGGCGAAGCTGGGCGAGGCCCAGGCCAAGGTCAGCGAGAAGGTGACCGAGGCGGTGCAGGCCGTGCAGGCGCTGCCGGCCGACCTCCGCTCGCTGCAGGAGAGGGCGCAGCACCTGGCGCTGCAGGGCGTGGGGCGTGCGGCCGAGCTCGCCGTCAAGGCGCGCGAGGTCTACGACGAGCTGGCCGAGCGCGGCAAGGTCGTGGTGGACCGCGGCCGCGGTGAGACCGCCGCCGAGATCACCAGCAAGGCCGACGCCTTCGCCGCCGCCGTCGAGCCGGAGCCCGAGGCCGCCCCTGAGGCGGAGGCCGCCGCGGAGGAGCCCGAGCCGAAGAAGCCCGCCGCCAAGCGGACCACCCCGCGCAAGGCCACGCAGAAGTAACCACGCCTCGGGGGGCGCGGAACTGTGCGACCGGCCCGCTGCGTTCGTAGAGGACCAGGGTCCGCACGCCCGCGCCCCCCGGTGCTTTCTGCGAGGATGGTCAAGACCGTCCGGAGACGATGAAGGAGTCCTGATGGAGCATCAGCTGGCCATCGGCGGGCTGCTGGTGAGCGGCTTCAGCACGGTGATGGGGATCGTCTCCCTCGCCATCCTCTGCTTCGAGGTCTTCGCGCTCATCGACGCGGCCATCCGACGGGAGGACGCGTACCGGGCGGCGGACAAGCAGACCAAGCCGTTCTGGCTGATCATCCTGGCCGTCGCCGCCGCGCTGAACTTCACCCCGCTGGGCGTGATGTTCTCGATCCTCGGGCTGGTGGCCGCGATCGTCTACGTCGTGGACGTCCGCCCGAAGCTCAGGCAGGTGAGCCCGAAGCGCGGGAAGCGGAACGACCACGTGGGGCCCTACGGGCCCTGGTGACCGCAGGCGCGGGCGCCGCCTCGGCGGCGGCCCGCGTCAGCAGCAGTACGGCGACGTCGTCCGCCAGCGCTCCGCCGTTGAGGTCCTCGACCTCGGAGACGGCGGTGTCGATCAGCGTCTCGCCGTGCAGGCCGGCGCCGTGGTGGTCGCCGATGAGATCGATCAGACCCTCCTGGCCGAGCCGCCGCGTGCCCGCCCCTATCCGGCCCTCGATCAGGCCGTCGGTGTAGAGCATCAGGCTCCACTCCGGGCCGAGCGGCACCCGGGCGGCGGGCCAGGCGCCGCCGCCCAGCAGACCGAGCGCCGGGCCGGTGTCGTCGAAGGGCAGCAGCACCGGGCCGGCGCCGTCCCGCAGCAGCAGCGGGGCCGGGTGCCCGGCCAGGTGCAGTTCGGCCTCGTGGCCCTCCGGGGCGATGGCCAGCATGCACAGCGTCGCGAAGATCTCCTCGCTGCGGCGCTCGTGCTCCAGCACGCGCTGCAGTGTGGCCAGCAGCTCCTCGCCCGTCAGGCCGGCGAAGACCAGCGTCCGCCAGGCGATGCGCAGCGCGACGCCGAGCGCCGCCTCGTCCGGGCCGTGGCCGCAGACGTCGCCGATGACGACGTGGACGACGCCGTCCGCCGTGCGCACGGCGTCGTAGAAGTCCCCGCCGAGCAGGGCGCGGCGGCGGCCGGGGCGGTAGCGGGCGTGGAAGGCCAGGCCGGAGCCGTCCAGCAGCGGGGTGGGCAGCAGGTGGCGCTGCAGGCGGGCGTTCTCCTGGCCGCGCAGCTCCGCCTCGACCAGGCGGCGCTGGGACTCGTCGGCCCGCTTGCGCTCGACGGCGTAGCGGACCGCGCGGGTCAGCAGCCGCCCGTCCATCTCCTGCTTGACCAGGAAGTCCTGCGCGCCGGCGGCGACCGCGGCCGCGCCGAGCTGCAGGTCCACCGTGCCGGTGACGGCGAGCACGGCGGTGCGCGGCGCGCGGCGCAGCAGCGTCCGGATGTCCTCCAGGCCCTTGCCGTCCGGGAGTTCGAGGTCGAGCAGGACGCAGGCGGTGTCGGCGGTGAGCTGCGGCAGCGCCTCCGCGAGGCTGGTGGCCCAGCGGACCTGCACCTCGGTGCCGATCTCGGCCAGCAGGTTCTGCACGGCCTCGGCGTCGACCGGGTCGTCCTCGATGAGCAGCACCGGGAGCGGGCCGGACGCGGAGGGCCGCGGACGCGGTATGGGCGCGCCGGCGACGCTCTCGCGGCGGTTCTGCACCGTCATCATCGGCACCTCCTACTCCTCGGCTCGGACAACGGTTGGGGACGGCATGCAGTGCCCATGAGACACCATGATCGGACCGGCGGCCGACGGGCGGAGAGCGATCTCCACACCCTCTCCCCAGCTCGGGGGCCGCGTCTGCACGGCGGCAGGCAGGTAAGAAGCGGTGAAGACGGGACGAGAGGGACGGAGGCGGCGGTGATGGAGATCACGCTGGTTCAGGGTGACATCACACAGCAGCAGGTGGACGCGATCGTCAACGCGGCCAACTCCTCGCTGCTGGGCGGCGGCGGTGTCGACGGCGCGATTCACCGCAAGGGCGGCCCGGAGATCCTGGCCGAGTGCCGGGCGCTGCGCGCCGGGCACTACGGCGGCGGGCTGCCCGCCGGGCAGGCGGTGGCGACGACGGCGGGCCGGCTGCAGGCACGCTGGGTGGTGCACACCGTCGGCCCGGTGTACGACCGGGCGCGCGGGCAGGAGCTGGCGGGCGTGCTCGCCTCCTGCTACCGCGAGTCGCTCCGGGTGGCGGACGGGCTCGGGGCGCGGACGATCGCCTTCCCCGCCGTCTCGACGGGGGTCTACCGGTGGCCGATGGAAGGGGCGGCGCGGATCGCGCTGGGGACGGTACGGGAGGCCGGTGGTGCGCTGCGCAGCATCCAGGAGGCCAGGTTCGTACTGTTCGACGGGGAAGCGTTCGGGGTGTTCCAGAGGGTGTGGCACGAGTTGCTGCACGGGTCCATGGTGGACTGACGGGGCGTCAATCCACCAGAGAATTCGATAACTCGTTCGAGTGAACTTCGTGAAGGCGTTCGAACACCGCGCGGGCGCGCGTCAGCCGCGCGGTGCCACCGCGTCCCAACGGAGCGTCAACTCACCGAGCCTCCATCGGGATTGACCATCCGTCAGCGGCCAGTCCGCCGCCAGGGCTCGGGCCGTCGCGATCCATCGCTGCCGGACGCCGAAGTCGGCGTACGGCGCGGCGGCGGCCCAGGCCCGGTCGAAGTCGCGCAGGAAGGCGTGCACCGGCTCACCGGGCACGTTGCGGTGGATCAGCGCCTTGGGCAGCCGCTCGGCCAGCTCGGACGGTCGCTCCAATCCCGCCAGCCGCGCCGCGAAGGTCAGCGTCCGCGGCCCCTCCGGTCCCAGCGCCACCCAGACCTGGCGGCGGCCGATCTCGTCGCAGGTCCCCTCGACCAGCAGGCCGCCCGGCGCCAGCCGGGAGCACAGCAGCGACCAGGCGGCAGCCACCTGCTCCTCGTCGTACTGGCGCAGCACGTTGGCGGCCCGGATCAGCAGCGGGCGGGCTCCGGCGTCCAGCGGCACCTCGAAGCCGCCGCGGCGGAAGCTGAGCCCCGGCGGCCGCGCCCAGCGCTGGGCCAGCGCCACCCGGTCCGGTTCGATCTCGATGCCCACCACCCGGACGTCGGCCCGCACCCGGGCCAGCCGCCCGTACAGTTCGACCGCGGTCCAGGGCGCGGCGCCGTAGCCGAGGTCCACCGCGACCGGCGGCTCAGCGGCGAGCCGCAGCGGCCGGGCCAGCGTGTGGGCGATCCAGCGGTCCTGGCGGCGCAGCCGGTTCGGATTGGTCGTCCCCCGGGTCACCGCGCCGACCGGCTTCTTCCCGCTCCTGCTGCGTTCGACCACGTCAGGCAGGGTACCGGGCGTGGGAATCAGCGGCCGGACGCCCGTGTTGAGGGACTGAAGCCTGTGCTGCGCCCGGACCCCGGGACCTTCGGGGCCGGCAGCGCGGAACACGACAGACGACGAGAGGACGATACGCGGTGGCCACAACGCCCAACCGTGTCGCCATGCTGAGCGTGCACACCTCCCCGCTGCACCAGCCCGGAACGGGCGACGCCGGAGGAATGAACGTCTACATCGTCGAGCTCTCCAAGCGCCTGGCCGCGCAGGGCACCGAGGTGGAGATCTTCACCCGGGCCACCTCCTCCGACCTGCCGCCGCTGGTCGAACTGGCGCCCGGTGTCCTGGTCCGGCACGTCACCGCCGGGCCGTACGAGGGGCTGGTCAAGGAGGATCTTCCGGGACAGCTGTGCGCCTTCGCACACGGGGTGCTGCGCACCGAGGCGGGCCACCGCCGGGGCTGGTACGACGTCGTCCACTCGCACTACTGGCTGTCCGGGCAGGTCGGCTGGCTGGCCGCGGACCGCTGGGGCGTGCCCCTGGTGCACACCATGCACACCATGGCCAAGGTCAAGAACGCGGCGCTGGCCGAGGGCGACTGCCCGGAGCCGGCCGCGCGGATCATCGGCGAGTCCCAGGTCGTCGAGGCCTCGCACCGGCTGATCGCCAACACCCGGGAGGAGGCCGAGCAGCTCGCCCTGCACTACGGGGCCCGCTCCGAGCAGCTCGCCGTCGTGCACCCGGGCGTCAACCTGGAGGTCTTCCGCCCCGCCACGGCCACCCCGACCGGGGCCGTGGGTGACGCCGTCAGCCATATCCGCGCCCGGCTCGGCCTGCCGAGGGACGCGGTGGTACTGCTGTTCGCCGGGCGCATACAGCCCCTGAAGGCCCCCGACGTGCTGCTGCATGCGGTGGGCCTGTTGTTGGAGGAGGACCCGCACCTCCGCGACCGCCTCGTCGTCCCCGTCGTCGGCGGCCCCAGCGGGAGCGGGACTGCCGAGCCCGAGGCGCTGCAGAAGCTGGCGGCGGCGCTCGGCATCAGTGACGTGGTGCGCTTCCAACCACCGGTCGGGCAACGGGAGTTGGCCGACTGGTACCGGGCCGCGACGGCCCTGGTGATGCCCTCGCACAGCGAGTCCTTCGGTCTGGTGGCCCTGGAGGCCCAGGCCTGCGGCACCCCGGTGGTGGCCGCCGCGGTCGGCGGCCTGCCGGTCGCCGTGCGCGACGGCGAGACGGGCTTCCTCGTCCGCGGCCACGACCCGCGCGACTGGGCGCGGGTGCTGCGACGCTACGTCGACCGCCCGGGCCTCGCGGAGCGGCAGGGCCGCGCGGCGGCCCGCCACGCGGCGGCCTTCGGCTGGGACACGGCGGCCCGCGCGACGGCGGAGGTCTACCGGGAGTCCGCGTGGTCGCTGCAGCGCGCGGCGGTAGCGTCTGCGTCATGAGCGCACAGGGAGATGAGCGGGCCGCAGCGGCGGAGATCGTCCGGAAGGCCCTCGACGAGGCCGGCGTCCCATGGGACCAGCCGGAGGGCGACCCCTGGACCTTCGTGGCCACCCTGCCGGGGACGCGCAAGCTCTCCACCACCTGCTCGCTGCGGGTCGGCGAGCACACGCTGTCGGTCAACGCCTTCGTGGTGCGGCGCCCGGACGAGAACTTCGAGGGCGTGTACCGCTGGCTGCTGGAGCGCAACGCGAAGATGTACGGCCTGGCCTACGCCCTGGACCGGCTGGGGGACGTCTACCTGGTCGGGCGGATGCCCTTGGCGGCGGTGACGCCCGAGGAGACGGACCGGCTGCTGGGCGCGGTGCTGGAGAACGCCGACGAGCCCTTCAACGCGCTGCTGGCGATGGGGTTCGAGAGTGCGATCCGCCGCGAGTGGGACTGGCGCCTGAAGCGCGGCGAGTCAACCCGCAATCTGGAAGCCTTCACCAACCTCCAGCCCGACCCGGGGCCGCCGGCCCCGTAGGAGGCACAGCCTCGGGGCCGCAGGCCCCGCACGGGGGCGAGAGGCTGCGGACATGTGCGGCTCCGCCGCGTGGGCGCGATCAGCCCAACACTCGGGGAGGTCCGTCCCCATGTGCGGGTCGGCTCCGCCGCGGCGCTCGCGCCTACGCGGCGGAGCCGCACATGCCTACAGCCTCGCGGCCCTTACGGGGCCTGCGGTCCCCTCTGGGTCAGATCGTGGCGCGGACGGTGCCGACCTCGTGGCCGCCGCCGAGGATGGGCGAATGCTCCAAGCGCGCCAGCAACTCCGCATCACCGAGTCCCCACCGGCGCACCGCAGCGCCCAGCAGGGGTCCCGTCGCGCGGCCCGCGCCGTCGTCGATCTTGAAAGCCAGCGCGCGGCCGTCCGCCAGGGCGACGGCCTGGACCGCCTCCGCGCCCATCTTCGACAGCGCGCCCGGCACTCCGCGCATCAGCGCGGTGTCCAGCCGCCGCGTGCCGGCGACGTACTCCGGGTGGGCGCGCATGGCGTCCGCGACCCGGCGTTCGGGGGTGCCCTCCGCCGCCAGGACGTGTGCGCGGAAAGCCCGGGCCAGGCCCACCAGCGACAGCGCCATCAGCGGGGCCCCGCACCCGTCCACGCCCACGGTCTCGACGGGCTCGCCCGCAAGCTCGACCAGCGTGTCATGGACGGCCACCTGCACCGGGTGCGCCGGGTCCAGGTAGCTCTCGGTGTCCCAGCCGT
This sequence comes from Streptacidiphilus monticola, assembly GCF_042658505.1. Lineage (NCBI taxonomy): Bacteria > Bacillati > Actinomycetota > Actinomycetes > Kitasatosporales > Streptomycetaceae > Streptacidiphilus > Streptacidiphilus monticola. Next base: position 82,370 of record NZ_JBHSQJ010000007.1, read on the forward strand.
TGGCGACGCAGGTCGCCAGCATGGCCGCGTGCTTTCCCGAACAGTCCATCAGGATCGGTTGCTCGTGGCCTCCCTGACGGATCCACAGCTCGCGCTCCACCGGGTCGATGGAGTACTCGGCCGGCGTCCGCAGCGCGAACTCGTCCAGGCCGGCCAGGGCGAGGATCTTCCGCACGGCGTCCCGGTGGAACGATTCTGCAGTGTGGCTCGACGCCGCCAGCGCCAGCAGCTCGCCGTCCAGCTCCAGGCCGGACCGCAGCAGCGCCGTCGCCTGCATCGGCTTGTTGCTGGAGCGCGGGAAGACGGGCAGTTCGGGGCGGCCCAGGCTGTACTCCACCGAGCCGTCGGCGGCCAGCATCACCAGCGAGCCGCGGTGCACCCCCTCGACGAAACCGGACCGGACGACCTCGGCCAGGACGGGGGCGGGCGAGAACTGCTCGGGCATGAGGGTGGTGCCTCCGGGCTCACGGGTTGCGAGGGGACAGTCGTCTACGGCCCCCCGGTGAGGAGGTCGTCGACGTGTGCTTCCCCCTCACGGTACCTGCGGGTGATCTCCGTGCTGCACCCGTCCACCGTCCGCTGGAGCTCGCTGCGGCGCAGCGAGATGGTCCGCTCGTGCGCGGTGAGCCGGATGCAGGCGGCGTGCAGCTGCTCGTCCGACTGGGTGCGCAGGTCGGCCAGGCCGATGTCGGCCATGATCTCGTCCGCCAGCGCCTGGTACTCCTCGGTGCGCGGGGTGTTCAGCGTCAGGTGCCGCGCGGGACGGCGGACCGCGGACGGGCCGTCGGCCAGGATCTCCGGTAGCTGCTGCAGCAGCGTGTCGGGCGGCGGCACGCTGCCGCTGCGCCGGGCCAGCTCGGCGCGGAGGATGTCCACCCGGCCCTGGAGAAGCCGGCGCAGGTAGGAGAGGTCCGCCTCCGCCTCCTGGGCCTGCCTGCGCAGGATGCGCAGGGCGCCCAGGCTGAGCGCGGCGAACTCGTCGGTAGGGGCCACGCGTGCATGGTGCCATCCCCCACCGTGGTTTCGCAGGCCGCCTGAACCCGTTCGGCCCCTGGCGAATTGGGGTGGCTCATACGACCGGCGCATCGCGCCTGCGCAACGGCCGTCCACACGGGTGGACCGGAAGCGCGCCCGGGAGAAAACGCGCCCGTGCACGAACCGACCCCCCGACAGGCCACCGTGCCGGTCCTGGACAATGGCAGGCATGCGAGCAGTGGTGCAGCGGGTCAGTGAGGCGTCGGTCCGGGTGGACGGCGAGGTCGTCGGGTCGGTACTCGGTCCGGCGCTGTGCGTCCTTGTGGGGGTCACCCACGAGGACACCGCGGAGCAGGCCGCGCTGCTGGCCCGCAAGCTGTGGGGCCTGCGCATCCTCGAAGGCGAGAAGTCCTGCTCCGACCTGAACGCGCCGCTGCTGGTGATCAGCCAGTTCACGCTCTACGGGGACGCCCGCAAGGGCCGCCGCCCCACCTGGAACGCCGCCGCGCCCGGTCCGGTGGCCGAGCCGCTGGTCGACGAGGTCGTGGCCCAACTGCGGGCCCTGGGCGCGACGGTGGAGACCGGCGTGTTCGGCGCGGACATGAAGGTCTCGCTGGTCAACGACGGCCCGTTCACGGTCCTCCTCGAGTTCTGACCGGAGCTCGGGCCCAGCTCCGCCCGAGGGTCAGGCCTCGACCACGACCTCCTGCGCCGCAGGCACCGAACCCGCCAGCAGCGGGGCGTCCACGGCGACGTTCCGCTTGACCAGCGCCAGCGCCACCGGGCCCAGCTCGTGGTGACGCACGGCCGTGGTCACGAAGCCCACCGGGCGGCCCTCGGGGCCGTCCGCGGTCAGCCGGACCGGATCGCCGTGCGCGGGCAGGACCTCCTCGGTGCCGTCCAGGTGCAGGAAGACCAGGCGGCGCGGCGGACGGCCGAGGTTGTGCACCCGGGCGACCGTCTCCTGGCCGCGGTAGCAGCCCTTGTTCAGGTGGACCGCGCTCTCCAGCCAGCCCAGCTCGTGCGGGATGGTCCGGTGGTCGGTCTCGAAGCCGAGCCGGGGCCGGTGCGCCTCGACCCGCAGCGCCTCGTAGGCCCACAGGCCCGCGGGCGGGCCGAAGTCCCGGACGGCCGCAGCCAGTTCCGCACGGGGCAGGAACAGGTCCCGCCCGTACGCCAGTTCGCGGACGGCGGCGGACGCGGGCGCCTCGGCGGCGTTCCCGGCCGGCAGGTGGACGACCGCGAACTCGGCGGTGGCGTCGGCCAGTTCGACCCGGTAGAAGAACTTCATCCGCTCCAGGTAGGCCAGCAGCGCCTGCTGCGTGCCCGGCTCGACGTGGATCCACGTCGTCGTGCCGTCGTCCACGAGGTAGAGCGCGTGCTCGATGTGTCCGTGCGGGGAGAGGATCAGCGCCTCGGTCGCCTGCCCCGGGGGCAGCTCGCTGACGTGCTGCGTCAGCAGCAGGTGCAGCCAGCTGAGCCGGTCCTCGCCGGAGACGGTGACGACGCCGCGGTGCGAGAGGTCGACGAAGCCCTCGCCGCGCGCGAGCGCGCGCTGTTCGCGGAACAGGTCGCCGTAGTGGGCGGCGACCGGCGCGTCCACGCCGTCGGCGGCCACCGCGCCGGGCAGGTCGAGCAGCGGGCTGGCGGTCAGAGCGGTCACGATGCGGCGTCCTTCGCGTTGGCCGTCCTCTTCGCCGTGCACTCGGCGCAGCGGCCGAAGATGGCGAAGTGCTTCATGTCGGTTTCAAAACCGTGGGCGGCCCGCAGGGATTCCACGAAGGGCGCGGCCAGCTCCACGTCGGTCTCGGTGACCTTGTCGCAGTCCCGGCAGACCAGGTGCATGTGGTGGTCGCGGTCGGCCAGGTGGTAGGTCGGCGCGCCGTGGCCCAGATGCGCGTGGGAGACCAGGCCCAGCTCCTCCAGGAGGTCCAGGGTCCGGTAGACGGTGGAGATGTTGACGCCGGAGGCGGTGCGCCGCACCTCGTTCAGGATGTCGTCCGGCGTGGCGTGCTCCAGGGTGTCCACGGCCTGCAGCACCAGCTGCCGCTGCGGCGTGAGCCGGTAGCCGCGCTGGCGCAGGTCCGTCTGCCAGTCGATGCCGCTCACGTCACTCGCCCCTCTGCGCGCACAGTCCTGGGAACCGGAACGTCCCGCATCCCGAGTCTATGGGGATGCGGGACGCAGGTGACCTCAGCGGAAGAACGCGATGCCGTCGTCCGGGAGGTCGTTGACGTCCTTGACCAGCTGGGCCGGGTTGAGCACCTTCTTCAGCTGGGCCGACATGTAGGGCCGCAGCGGCACCTCCGGGGCGGACTTCTCGCCCACCCACATCAGCTCGCCGTTGACCAGGCCGTACAGCCGCTTGCCCCCGCTGTACTGCGGGCCCCCCTCGATCCGCGCCACGGCGTCGGTCGCCAGGTCGATCTGCGGCTTGCCGTCGGCCAGTTCGCCGTACCAGATCTCGACGGTGCCGTCGTCGCGGACCGAGGAGAACTCGATCTCACGCACACCCTGGGCGCCGTGCTGGTTGCTGGTGACCCGCCAGAAGCCGGTCTCGTTCTCCAGCGGACGGACCTTGTTGCCCTCGCCGTCCAGCACCCAGGTGCGGGAGCGGTACTCGAGGAACGCGCGGCCGTCGTGACGGAAGATCAGCTCCTGGCCGAAGTTGCACTTCTCCGCGCCCGGGAAGTCGTGGACGCCCGCGCCCTCCCAGGTGCCGAGCAGGAAGGCCAGCGAGACGAGGTCCTTGTGCAGGTCGGAGGGGATCTCGATCATGTCAGCGCTGGCCCTGGAAGAGCTTGCTCACGGAGTAGTACGCGAACCAGATGATCGCGACGGCCATGACGCCGAGCAGAACGTCGAAGAAGATCTCGAGGCCAGACATTCGGGTGTCCTCTGCGATGAGGGATTCGGGGCAGGCCCGATTCTAGTCGCGCCGCGATCCCCGCTGCCCAGCGACCCTGCCCGGCGGCCCTGCCCGCTGCCCGGTCGGCACTATGGTGACCGGCATGTCGAAGAAGCTCGTCGTCAAGGTGACCGCCGGCGCGGACGCGCCGGAGCGGTGCTCGCAGGCGTTCACGGTGGCCTCCGTCGCGCTCGCCAGCGGGGTGGACGTCTCGCTCTGGCTCACCGGGGAGTCCAGCTGGTTCGCGCTGCCCGGCAGGGCCGCCGAGTTCGAACTCCCGCACGCCGCGCCGCTGCCCGAGCTGCTGGACGCGCTGATCGCGGGCGGCCAGGTCACCCTCTGCACGCAGTGCGCGGCCCGGCGGGAGATCACCCAGGCGGACGTCCTGGACGGAGTCCGGATCGCCGGGGCCCAGGTCTTCGTCAGCGAGATCATGCAGGACGGGGTGCAGGCGCTGGTCTACTGACCGGCACGGTCACTCGTCCCACCACCGGTCGTCCGGCCCCTTGCGGTTGGCCACGATCGCCGCGACCGGCGGGATCACCATGGCCACGACACTCATCGCGATGGCCGCCGGCACCGACACCAGCCGGACGACGTTCCACGCCAGCAGGATGAGCAGCACGCAGGTGCCCATCAGGGCGAAGTAGGCGTGCCTGCGTCGGGACTGCATACCGTCAGCATCCCCGGCCCGGAACGCGCGGAACCCCGCCCACTCGGGCGGGGTTCCGCGTCGTGCCGTTGCCGTCGCCGGGTCAGACGGCGATGGCGACCTCGGTGAGGTTGCCCTGCTGGGCCACCACCGCGCGGTCCACCGTGGCGCCCGGGACGAGCGCGCGCAGCGTCCACTGGCCGGGAGCCGCGAAGAAGCGGAACTGGCCGGTCGCCGAGGTGGGCACCTCGGCCGTGAACTCGCCGCTCGCGTCGAGCAGCCGCACGTAGCCGTTGACCGGCTCGCCGTCGCGGGTCACCGAACCCTGGATGATCGTCTCGTTGGCCACGTCAACTCCTGCCAGATCCGGGCCGCCGGCCTTCGCTCCACACATGTCTTCTGACTCCTGATCAGTCGCTGCTCGGTTGGGCTCAGTTGGAGCCGAGCTCGATCGGCACGCCGACGAGGCTGCCGTACTCGGTCCAGGAACCGTCGTAGTTCTTGACGTTGGGCTGGCCGAGCAGCTCGTGCAGCACGAACCAGGTGTGGGCCGAGCGCTCACCGATACGGCAGTAGGCGATGGTGTCCTTCGCCAGGTCCACGCCCTCGCCCTCGTACAGCTCCTTCAGCTCCTCGTCGGACTTGAAGGTGCCGTCGTCGTTGGCCGACTTGGACCACGGGATGTTGCGCGCGGTCGGCACGTGGCCCGGACGCTGCGACTGCTCCTGCGGCAGGTGGGCGGGGGCCAGCAGCTTGCCGGAGAACTCGTCGGGCGAACGGACGTCGACCAGGTTCAGGCTGCCGATCGCGGCGACGACGTCGTCGCGGAAGGCGCGGATCGAGGTGTCCTGGGCCTTGGCCTTGTACTCGGTGGCCTCGCGGACCGGGACCTCGGCGACCAGGTCGCGGGAGTCGAGCTCCCACTTCTTGCGGCCGCCGTCGAGGAGCTTGACGTTCTCGTGGCCGTACAGCTTGAAGTACCAGTAGGCGTAGGCGGCGAACCAGTTGTTGTTGCCGCCGTACAGGACGACGGTGTCGTCGTTGGCGATGCCCTTCTCCGAGAGCAGCTTCTCGAAGCCGGCCTGGTCCACGAAGTCGCGGCGGACCGGGTCCTGGAGGTCCTGCTTCCAGTCGATGCGCACCGCGTTGCGGATGTGGTTCTTCTCGTAGGCGCTGGTGTCCTCGTCGACCTCGACGACGACGACCTTGGGGTCGTCCAGGTGCTCCTGGACCCAGTCGGCGCTGACCAGGACGTCATTACGGCTCATGGGAGTTCTCTCCTCCGGGGCAGTTGCGGAAGCTTTGCCGCACGCGGGCACGAACGATCCGTCCGGATCGTGGGACGCGCGGCGAGATGTCTGACGTGAAGGTGCTGCATGGAGGGGCGGCGGGCGCGGGACGCGCCGCACCCCGGCGGCGTGGGGCCTTGCCGGACGTGGGAGAAGGCCCCGGTCAGCGCAGACGACAGAGGCAGGCGGCGACGCGGCACAGGTCGACTGCCCGCCGCTTCGTGAGATCTGCCTGTCGCTTCATGAGGTCGATGCTAGGGAACCGGACGGGCCGCTGTCATCGGCGTCTTGGATAATGAGAACGATCAATCCAGGATGCGGGATGACGGTCACTCAACTCGCCCCGTGCGGTGGCGGACGGCGCACGGAACGCGGCGGCCGCCCGCTCCTCGATCCCCTGGCGGACGGTGCGTCTCAGGGTGTGGACAGCTGTTCGCCCGCTCAGCTGTTCGCGGTGAGGGCCACCTGGGTGCCCGCCACGGTCACCGCGACGCCGTCCGGCTGCGGGGACACGGACTCCAACGTCAGGTTCTTCGGCAGCCCGGACAGCCCGAGGGTGGGCGCGATGCCGTCCAGGCCCGCGAAGCTGATGGATCCGTCCCGGACGGTGGGCGAGACCGTCCCGGAGAGGTCCTGCTTGCCGACGATCGGCAGGTCCACGCTGACCGAGACCTTGACCTTGCCCGGCCCCGCGTACGAGACGGCCGGGTGGTCCGGGAGCGCGGCGGTGAGATCGGCGTAGGAGATCAGCGCGGTGCCGGTGGCCGAGTCGGCCACGGCGCTGGAGTAGTCGCTGGAGACCTTGACGCCCTTGAGGTCCGCGCTGAAGGACTTCAGCCGCACGCCGTGGTCCACGGTCATGCCGTCCGCCCTCACCCTGACCTCGTCCAACTTGGAGCCGATCAGCTGGGTCAGGAAGGGGAAGCCCTCGATGCTCACCGAGGGCTTGGCGGCGAGGTGCCGCTGGCTCTGCAGCTGCTTGGCCGCCTGGTCCTGGGCGAAGTGCACGGCCACCCGGTCCGCGACCGCGAAGAGGGCGAACAGGACGAGCAGGAGGATCAGCAGGCGCCGCAGTCCGCGCATGGTTCTCTCTTCTCCGTTCGAGGCGTTCGAGCGTTCGACTCGGTGCGAGAGGGGACGCGCGGACGCGCCGCCCCGGTTGCCGCTACTTCGCCAGCAGCAGGCCGACCAGGTAGACCGCCGGTCCGGCCAGCGCGAGCGGGAGCGCGACGCCGGCCGTCATGTGCACGAACCGCGACGGCCAGTCGAATGCGGCCACGCGACGGCCGAGCAGGCCGCACAGGCCGGCGGCCAGGCCGAGGAAGAGCCCCCCACCCGCCCCCACGCCGCCCAGCGCACCGACGAGCCCGCCGAGGGCGGCGGCGGCGAAGCCGCCCGCGACGAAGCCCAGCTTGGCCGGGGACCTGAGCACCGCCGACACCGCAGCCGCGGCGGCGGCCCCGAGGGCGCCCGGGAGCACGTCCGCGTGGGCGGGTGCGGCCAGGAACCCGGCGGCCAGCAGGGTGACCACGGTGGCCGAGGCACTGACGGTCAGCGCGGCGAAGCGCTCGGCGGGGTCGCTGGGGCGGAAGATCTGCAGCACCAGGACCAGGAGGAAGAACGCGCCCAGGGTCCCTGTGATCGCCTGGGCGGCCGTACCGGCCCCGACCAGGATCGCGGCGTCCGCGACCAGCCCGCCGAGGAAGGCCAGGGCGATGCCCTGGCGAGCGGGCCACATGCCGTTGAGCCGGAACCAGCCCGCGGCGGTGACGGCCTGCAGCGCGACCACGGGCAGCAGCAGCCCCGGCCGCCCGAGCAGGCTGCCGAGCGCGAGCAGGACGCCGAGCGCCGCGGTCAGCGCGGCGGGCTGCACGCCCGGGTCGATGATCGGCGACCCGGTCCGCCGGGCCGCAGGCGCGGCGGCGGCAGGTGCTGCCGGCGCTGCGGGCGCCCCGGTGGGCTCGGCGTTGGCGAAGGCCTCGCGCAGCGAGCCCCCGGGCGCGGCCTCCAGCGGACGGGCCGTCGGCTGACCAGCAGGACCAGCAGGACCAGCAGGACCAGTGGGACCGGTGGGCTCGGCGTTGGCGAAGGCCTCGCGCAGCGAGCCCCCCGGACCGGGCTCCAGCGGACGGGCCACCGTCTGCCCGGCAGGACCGGTCGGCTCCGCGTTGGCGAACCGCTCCCGCAGCGAGGCGGGCTCCCCGTACGTCACCGGCGCGTCAGCCCAGCCGGCCGCCCCGACGAAGCTCACTTCCGCGCTCGACTCCCCCGGCGCTTCGAGCAGTTGACCACCCGTCAGCCCCCCAGGCGCGGCGGCTGCCCCCCACACGGGTCCCCCGCCCCCGGACGCTTCGCCGGTGACAGGAACGGCAGGCGCGTCCCACCCCGGGATGCCCTCCCCGGCAGGCGGCACCTGCGGGCCGCCCACCTCCGGACCGGCGGTGCCGACCACTGCCGCGCCTCCGTGACCCGAGACGCCCTGCGGCACCGCACCGTGACGGCCACCGACCTGACCCCCCGTCAACGGACCGGCAGCCCCGGGCACACCCTGTCCCGGGCCGCCCTGAGCCATCGCGCCCACCGGCGGAGGGAAGCCCCCCGGGACGGACGGACCGTCAGCGACAGGAACGGCAGGCGCGTCCCAGCCCGGGACGCCGGCAGGCTGCAGGTGCGCGCCGGCCGCCAGGCGATCGGCACTCCCCGGCCCAGCCGGATCGCCGTGCCTCGAACCGTGACGGCCCCCCAGCTGACCCTCGGTCAGCGGACCGGCCGCCCCGGGCGCACCGTGACCCGGGCCGCCCTGCGGCACCGCACCCGACGGCGCGGGGAAGCCAGCTGCGACCGACGGACCGTCGGCAGCGGGAACGGCGGGCGCGTCCCAGCCCGGGATGCCCGGGGGGTTGCTCTGGTCAGGACCGGCCGGGAGGCCGGAGTGCGACGGAGGGCCCGGCGGGGCGAAGGGTCCCGGGGCGACGGGGCTGTCAGCCGCCGGGATCGGCGGGGCGTCCCAGCCCGGGATGCCGCCGGGAGGGGTCATGGCAGGCCCCGGCGTGGGCAGTTGAGTGCCCGTCAGGGGGGCCGGAGTGCCCTGCGGGTGGGCCGCCGGGGCGTCCCAGCCCGGGATGGGGGCCGGGGCGTAGCCGTACGGATCGCCCTGCGCGGGGATGGGCGGCATGATCGCGGTCTGGTCGAGCGGCTCCGGCGCCGGGGCCGGAGCCGGGGCCCACCCGGCGGGCGGGCTCGGCGGGAGGTACCCCTGCTCCGGCGCGACGGGCGCCTGTGGTGCCCCGGGCGCCCCCGGTGCCGGCGGGACGGGTGGCAGGTACGCGGTGCGCTCGGGGTCCGGGTCGATGGGGAAGCCGGAGGAGTACTGGGACACGCGCTGGTCACCCGCCTGCGAAGGGGGGCAGCACCTCGATCGTGCCGCCCTCGGTCAGTTCGATGGTGCGAGGGTCGCGGCCGCCTGCCGGGGCGCCGTCGACCAGGAACGAGCAGACCCCCAGCAGCTGCGCGAACCGCGGCCGGTCCGTCCGGGCAGCGCGCGCGGCGTCCAGCGCCTCGGCGAGCGTCGCGGCCCGGTAGGGCTCCTCCGCCGTGCCGGCCTCGGCCTTCGCCGCCGCCCAGTAACGGATCACTCCCGTCACGGCGCCTGTCGTGGATCTCTCGTGCATCGGGCCATCATCGCCGCAAGCCCCGCCGGGAGTCACGCCGCCCAGGTCAGCCGGTCGGAGCGGCCTTGGCCAGCCACTCCCCGATGCGCTCCAGCAGGGCGTCCTCCGCCGCGTTCTCGGCGTGGCCGAAGCCCGGCTCGATCCACAGCTCCGAGTCCGGGGCCGCCGCATGCAGGGAACGCGGATGGTCGAGCGGGAAGTAGGCGTCCCGGTCACCGTGCACGATCAGGAAGGGGACGGAGACGGCCGCCGCCGCGACCACCGGCGGGACGGGGATGTCCCGCCACTCCTGCGGGTCGATCCGCGTCCGCAGCCCGACCCGCCCCACCACCCGGCCGAGGGGCCGCTGCACCACCCAGTGCAGGCGGCGCATCGGCACCGTCCCCCGGTAGTACCAACGCGCGGGAGCGGAGACCGCGGCCACCGCGGCCACCCCTCCGTACAGGCCGGCGTGGCGGACGACGACCGCGCCGCCCATCGAGAAGCCCACGGTGCCGATCCGTCGGAAACCCAGCGAGCGCGCCCAGCCGACCGCCGCGTCCAGGTCCAGCACCTCGCGGTCGCCGACGGTCGAGCGGCCGCCCGAGCGCCCGTGCCCCCGGAACGAGAAGGTGACCACTCCTCCGGCCCAACCCCCGAACACCTCTGCCACGTGGCGGACGGCGGGCCGCTCCACCGCCCCGGTGAAGCCGTGCGCGACCACCACGGCGGTGTCCCTGGCCTGCCCCGTTCCGGGTCGGTAGGCGGCGTGGACGCGGACCCCGTCGGCCGTGCTCAACTGCGCTTCTATTGGTGTAGACCACTCGGAAATGTGATTTTGACTTCTGAACTGACTCTTCGCCGCGCGGTCCATGTCGGCTATTCTCCTGTCCCATGAAGGATCCGGGCAGAGTCGCCCCCGGGTCCTTTTGCGCATTGTGAACACCTTGCGGATACGCGTGCGACATCCGTAAGCACCCTCGGAGACGTCCAGAGTCGTACGCCGCCCGGGGCCACGAAGGAGTCACCGGCCTGCCCGGAAAGGGGACGCCCCGGGATGAGTTCTCTGCTGCTGCTGACCAACGCCCTGCAACCGTCCGCAGAAGTCCTCCCCGCGCTCGGTCTGCTCCTGCACAACGTGCGAGTGGCCCCCGCGGAGGGCTCCGCCCTGGTGGACACCCCCAGCGCCGACGTGATCCTGATCGACGGCAGGCGCGACCTGCCGCACACCCGCAGCCTGTGCCAGCTGCTGCGCTCCACCGGCCCCGGCGCCCCCGTCCTGCTCGTGGTCACCGAGGGCGGCCTGGCCGCGGTGACCGCGGACTGGGGCGTGGACGACGTACTGCTGGACACCGCCGGACCGGCCGAGGTCGAGGCCCGGCTGCGGCTGGCCCTGGGCCGGATGCAGGTGGTCCAGGAGGACAGCCCGATGGAGATCCGCAACGGCGACCTCTCCGTCGACGAGGCCACCTACTCGGCCAAGCTCAAGGGCCGCGTCCTCGACCTCACGTTCAAGGAGTTCGAGCTCATCAAGTACCTCGCACAGCACCCGGGCCGGGTCTTCACCCGCGCGCAGCTGCTGCAGGAGGTCTGGGGCTACGACTACTTCGGCGGCACCCGGACGGTGGACGTCCACGTCCGCCGGCTGCGCGCCAAGCTCGGGCCGGAGCACGAGCAGCTGATCGGCACCGTCCGGAACGTCGGCTACCGCTTCGTGGTGCCGGAGAAGGACAAGGAGCAGCCGCGCGCGGAGGCGGAGGACCGCGCCGACGTGGAGCTCTGAGCGCCCGCCGATACGGCCGTCCCAGGATGCGGCCATACTGACGGCCGTTCGACACGCCGGTTAAACTACGCGCGTGCCCAAGGTGACCCGCGACGACGTTGCCCGGCTCGCGGGTACCTCGACCGCGGTCGTGAGCTATGTGATCAACAACGGCCCGCGCCCGGTCGCCCCGGCGACCCGGGAGCGGGTGCTGGCCGCGATAGAGGAGCTGGGCTACCGCCCGAACTCGGTGGCGCAGGCGATGGCCAGCCGCCGTACCAACCTGATCGGCATGGTCGTCCCCGACGCCCGCCAGCCCTTCTTCGCGGAGCTCGCCCACTCGGTCGAACGCGTGGCCTCCGAGCGCGGCAAGATCGTGCTGATAGGGAACTCCGACTACACCGGCGACCGCGAGATCCACTACGTCCGCGCCTTCCTGGGCATGCGCGTCGCCGGGCTCATCCTGATCAGCGAGGGTCCCAGCGAGCGCGCCGACGCGGAGATCGCCGCCCACGGCGACGCCCGGGTCGTGCTGCTGCACCGGCGACCGGACACCTCCGGCGACATCGCCGTCGTCACCGATGACATCGGCGGCTCGGAACTGGCGGTCCGTCACCTGCTGGAGCACCACGGGCACCCCTACGTCGCCTGCTTCGGCGGCCCGGTCAACGCCCCGGCGCCCGGCGACCCGGTGATCGACCACATCGAGGGCTGGCGCCGCGCGATGGACGCGTCCGGCGTGCCCACCGAGGGACGCCTGATCGACGCCCCCTTCTCCCGCTACGGCGCCTACGACGTCGCCCTCCGGGTCCTGGCGGACCCCGCAGGCCGGCCCCCGGCGCTGTTCTGCTCGACCGACGACCAGGCCATCGGAGTGCTGCGCGCCGCAAGGGAGTTGGGCATCCGGGTGCCGGAGGACCTGGCGGTCATCGGCTTCGACGACATCAAGGAGGCGGCGTTCGCGGACCCTCCGCTGACCACCATCGCGTCCGACCGCGACGGCATGGCCCGCGCGGCGGTGGACCTCGTCCTCGACGACAGCCTCTTCGTCCCCGGCTCGGACACCCCCCGCATCCGCCGCTTCCCCAGCCGACTGGTCGTGCGCCGCAGCTGCGGCTGCACGCCGTAGGGTTTCTCGCGGCGTTCTGACGACGCTTTCAGAGGGTTCTCATAAGAGCGGTCGATCGTTGATGCCATGAGCGAGATGCACCGGAACCCCGAAGGCGAGCCGGACCACACCCCCGTGCCGCCGATGCCGCAGTACGCGCCGCAGACCCCGGCGCCCGCGCCCAGCACCGGGTACTACTACCAGGCCGACTTCAGCGCCGAGCCGCCCACCGTCGAGGGCGCCGCCCTCGCTGCGGAGGAGGCCCCGGCCGCGAAGAAGCGCAAGCTCCTCACCAAGCCCGCCCTGCTCGTCGCCGCCGTGGCGGTCATCTCCGCCCTCGCGGGCGGCGCGGCCGGCGGCGTCATCGGCTCGCAGAACCGCGCCAACGCCGGCGACTACAGCACCTCCGCCGTGGTCACCTCGGACAGCACGGGCTCCACCAACGTGTCCGCGATCGCCAAGGCGGTGACCCCCGCCGTGGTCACCATCACCGTGACCACGGGCAACGGCGAGGATCTCGGCACCGGCATCGTGCTGACGTCCACCGGGCAGATCCTGACGAACTACCACGTGATCTCCAGCGCGGTGGGCGGCGACGCCACCATCAAGATCACGTTCAGCGACGGCAAGACCACCACCGCCACCATCGTGGGCACCGACGCGAGCCTGGACGTCGCGGTGATCAAGGCGCAGAACGTCTCCGGCCTGACCACCGCCTCGCTCGGCGACTCCAGCAAGGTCGCGGTCGGCGACTCCGTCGTCGCCATCGGCAACCCGGACGGCCTGACCAACACCGTCACCTCGGGCATCGTCTCCGCGCTCAACCGCAAGGTCACCGTGGACGTCAGCGAGTCCACCACCCAGGACAACGGCGGCTTCGGACTGCCGTTCTGGCAGGGCCAGCAGGGCAACAACCGCAGTTCCTCCGGCCAGACCGCGACGTACTACGCCATCCAGACCGACGCCTCGCTGAACCCCGGCAACAGCGGCGGGCCGCTGCTCAACAGCTCGGGCCAGGTCGTCGGCATCAACGCCTCGATGTACAGCGACAGCTCCTCCGGCGGCAGCGGCTCCAGCTCCGCGGGCAGTGTGGGCCTCGGCTTCGCCATCCCGATCAACGCGGTGAAGGCCGTGCTGGGCGACCTGCAGGCCGGGAAGAACATCACCAGCTGAGGCCGGTGACGGACAATCAGCCCAAGAGCACACGGACGCGCCGAGAACGCCGAGACGTTGGAACCGACGGAGGAACCAGACATGACTGCCGCCGCCGAGGGCGAGGCCGCCGCCCGCATCCTGGTCGTGGATGACGAGCCCGCCCTGCGCGACGCGCTGGAGAGCAGCCTCGCCTTCGAGGGGTACGAGGTGACCACCGCGTCCGACGGCCTGGAGGCCCTGGACGCGGTGGCCGAACGGCAGCCGGACCTGGTCCTGCTCGACATCATGATGCCGCGCATGGACGGCCTCACGGCCGTCCGGCGGCTGCGCGCCCGGGGCGACAGCGTGCCCGTGCTCATGCTCACCGCGCGCGACGCGGTCGGCGACCGCGTCACCGGCCTGGACGTGGGCGCGGACGACTACCTGGCCAAGCCCTTCGAACTCGACGAGCTGCTGGCGCGGGTGCGCGCCCTGCTGCGGCGCTCCGCGCTGGTGCGCGGGGGCGCGGGCGAGAAGGAGCCGGAGGAGGTGCTGCGGTTCGAGGATCTGGAGATGAACACCAGCACGCGCGAGGTGACCCGGGCCGGCAAGCCGGTGGAGCTGACGCGGACCGAGTACATGCTGCTGGAGATGTTCCTGTCCCACCCGCGGCAGGTGCTGACGAGGGAGCAGATCCTGAAGGCGGTCTGGGGCTTCGACTTCGAACCCACGTCCAACTCGCTGGACGTGTACGTCATGTACCTCCGCCGCAAGACCGAGGCCGGCGGCCTGCCCCGCCTCGTCCACACCGTGAGGGGCGTCGGGTACGCCCTGCGTGCGTCATGAGCGAGGACGCACGTCACAGCCGCTTCTCCCGGATGCCGCTGCGCGGTCGGCTGGCGGTCCTGACGGCGGCGGCGGTCGCGGTGGCGGTGGTGCTGTTCGCGTTCGCGAGCTGGTTCTTCGCGAAGCAGCAGATGATGAACCAGGTGCGGGACAGCCTGCAGCAGAACGCACCGACCAGCACAAGCGACCCGAACCTGTCGCGCAAGATCGACCAGTGGTGCGCCGGAGGGCAGCCCTTCGACCAGGCGAAGACGACCCCGACCGTCATCGTCGCGAACGGCAAGTCCTGTCCTACCAATGACAAACGCGCCGTAGTGATCACCCAGGCTGACCGGAACGTGGCCAAGAGCCAGGGCACCGACCGCCAGCCGGCCACCACGTTGCACACCGGGCAGACGCAAGCGGGCACCCCCGTGCTCGTCTACACGGTCAGCTTGGGCCAGTTCGTCCTCTACGACGCCAACGGCAACCCCGTGGGCACCACCACGGCCGCCGTCGCCTTCTCCGCGTCGCTGGAGCCGGTCAACCACGCGCTGACGACCCTCGCCATCATCCTCGCGACGGTGGCCCTCATCGTGATCCTCGGGGCGGCCGCACTGGCGGCCTGGGTCGCCCGGGCCGCGCTCCGCCCCGTCGACAAGCTCACCGAGGCCGTGGAACACATCGCCCGGACCGAGGAGTTGGGGACCACCATCCCCGTCGAGGGGAAGGACGAGATCGCGCGGCTCTCGGAGTCGTTCAACTCGATGAGCACCGCCCTCGCCTCCTCCCGGGAGCGGCAGTCCCAGCTGATCGCCGATGCGGGGCACGAGCTGCGCACACCCCTCACCTCCCTCCGCACCAACGTCGACCTCCTGGTCCGCAGTGAGGAGACCGGGCGGGCGCTCCCGGCGGAGACGCACAGCAGGCTCCTGCGCAACATGAAGGCGCAGATGGGCGAGTTGTCCACGCTCATCGGGGACCTGCTGGAACTCTCCCGCCCCGCCCGGCCCAAGGGAGCCTCCCCGCTCCAGGTCGTGGCGCTGCACGACATCGTCACCCGTGCGCTCGAACGTGCCCGGCTGCGCGGGCCGGGGCTGAGGTTCGACGTCCGACTGGAGCCCTGGTTCGTGCGGGCCGATCCGCACACCCTTGAACGCGCCGTGATCAACCTGCTCGACAACGCCGTGAAGTTCAGCCCGGCCGAGGGGACCATCGAAGTCCGGCTGAAGTTCGGCGAGCTGACGGTCCGTGACCACGGGCCCGGTATCCCCGTCGAGGATCTGCCGCACGTCTTCGAGCGGTTCTGGCGGTCGCCCTCCGCCCGGCAGCTGCCCGGGTCCGGGCTCGGGCTCGCCATCGTCGCGCAGACGATCCGGGACGCCGGCGGCGAGGTCTCCCTCGCCACCGTCTCCCCCGGCGCGCTGGCCACCGTCCGGCTGCCCGGCGCCCCGACACCGCCGCCGGAGCTGCCGGAACTCCCGGAACTTCCGTCCACGATGTGAAATCAATTGTCCCGCCATATGGATGACGGACCATCATGGCGGGCATGGACGCTCCCCCTCCGAATCGCTGGCTGATGCTGGCTCTGGGCACCGCCGCCCAGACCAGCGCGTTCGTCTTCGTCTACGGGCTGCCCTACCTGATCCCGGAACTGCGCTCCGCCGAGCACCTGACGCTCGCCCAGGCGGGGGCGGTGGTCGCCACGCCGACCGCGGGGCTGCTGCTCGCGCTCTACGCCTGGGGCGCGGCCACCGACCGCTGGGGCGAGCGGATCGTCCTGACCACGGGCCTCGGGCTGGGGACGGTCGCCCTGGCGGCGACGCCGGCCGCGCACGGGCTGGCGCTGCTGTCCCTGCTGTTCGCCCTGGCGGGAGCCGCCGGGGCGAGCGTCTCGGCGGCGAGCGGACGGGTCGTCCTGGGCTGGTTCCCGCCCGAGCAGCGGGGGCTGGCGATGGGCCTGCGGCAGACGTCGACGCCGCTGAGCATGCTGGTCGCGGCCGTGACCATGCCCCCGCTGGCCCAGGCCTACGGCCTGCGTGGCGCGCTGGCGTTCGCGGCCGGGCTGTGCGGTCTGATGGCCGTGCTGGTCGCACTGTGCGTGGTGGACCCGCCGCGCCCGCCGAAGTCGCCGGCCGGCGGTGAGCGCCCGCGCTCGCCCTATCGGGAAGCCCGGCTGTGGCGGATCCACGGGGCGAGCGCGCTGATGGTCTGGCCGCAGTTCACGGTCGGGGCGTTCGGCCTGGTCTACCTGACGGACGTGTGCGGCTGGTCGGCGGTGACGGCCGGTCAGTTCATGGCGGTGGGGCAGGCGTTCGCGGCGGTCTGCCGGGTCGGCGCGGGGCAGTGGTCGGACCGGGTCGGCTCCCGGCTGCGGCCGATGCGCACGCTGGCGGTGGCCGTGGGCGCACTGTGCCTGCTGCTGGCCGCGTTCGCCCACGTGAGGTGGGTGGCCGTGCCCGTGCTGATCGTCCTGTGCGGGCTCTCGGCAAGCACGAACGGACTGTCCTTCACCTCGGTGGCCGAGCTGGCCGGCCCGCACTGGGCGGGCCGCACGCTGGCCGTCCAGAACACCGGCCAGAACCTGACGGCGAGTCTGTGCCCGCCCGTCGTCGGAGCGTTGATCGCCGCCGCGGGCTACGGCCCCGCCTTCGCGGTGGCCGGAGCGTGTGCCCTGACCGCGATCGGGACGCTGCCGCCCCGCTCGGGGCGGGCGGGGGGCGGGACCACCCTCCCCCGGCCCTCGGCCCGGGATGCCGCCACGGCGGGAGGCGCCCCCAGCGCGGGGAGCCCCGCCCCGGGTGGTCCGACCGGAAGGTGAGGCCGGACCACCACGGAAGCGGGCCGGTCGCACCCACGCGGCCGAGTCGCACCCCGGGCGACCGCCCGGCGCCCCTGACGGGCCGCGCAACGGAACGTAGGCTCCGAGCATGGACCTTGTGATCGTGAAGGCGCTGGACGACGCGCAGCGGGAGGCCGTCGCGACCCTGCTCGCGCTCGCCGCCGAGAAGGACGGGCGCCACGCCGTCTCCGAGGCGGGGCGGCTGAACCTGCGCGCTCCGCGCGAGGGCGTCCGGCACCTCCTGCAGTGCGACGAGAGCGTCGAGCTCGTCGGCTACGCGCAGCTGGACGCGGAGGACACCGCCGAGCTGGTCGTCCTCCCGGCCCGCCGGGGCCGGGGCTTCGGGAAGGCGCTGCTCGTCGGCGTGCTGCAGGAGGGCGCCAAGCAGGTGTGGGCCCACGGGGGCCATCCCGCCGCCCGGCACCTGGCCGACGAGGCCGGGCTGGAGCTGGTCCGCGAGCTGCGGCAGATGCGGCGCCCGCTGCCCTTCGACCAGGCGCTCCCTCCCGTCCCCGCCGGGGTCTCGCTGCGCACCTTCGTCCCCGGGCAGGACGAGGAGGCCTGGCTCGCGCTGAACGCGCGGGCCTTCGCCCACCATCCCGAGCAGGGGTCATGGACCCTGCGCGACCTCACCGAGCGCGAGGCCGAGCCGTGGTTCGACCCGCGCGGCTTCTTCCTGGCCGAGCGCGGCGGCGTGCTCGTCGGCTTCCACTGGACCAAGGCGGAGGACGGCCTGGGCGAGGTCTACGTGGTCGGTGTGAGCCCTGACGAACAGGGGAACGGGTTGGGCAAGGCGCTGACGTCCGTCGGACTGCACCACCTCGGCGACACCCTCGGGCTCCCTGCCGTCCTGCTGTACGTGGACGCCGACAACACCGCGGCGGTCCGGGTGTACGAAGGACTGGGTTTCACGCTGCACGAGGTGGACCTGCAGTACCGGGTCCGCAGCTGACGCGTCGGGCTCAGCTTTCCTGCAGGCCACGCTGTATTTACCTTGAGTTCAGACGCCGTTGCAAAGATCACGAAATGCAATCCGTACAGGCTCCGCGACCCGGGCACCGGCCGTTGACGATGCCCTTCGTGGAGCCCGCACCGGATGAGGCCACGCCGGAGGAGCTGCCCGACATGTCCGCCCGCCCCGCGTACCCCCTTCAGCCCAACGCGGCCACCACGGTGCGCGTCCCCGACTCCCTCGGCCGAGCGGAACTGGCCACGCCGGCGGACGAGCTCCCGGCCGGGCGGTTCCTGGACCGGGAGCGCAGCTGGCTCGCGTTCAACGAGCGGGTGCTGGAGCTCGCGGAGGACCCGGAGACGCCGCTGCTCGAAAGGGCCAAGTTCCTCGCCATCTTCGCGTCCAACCTGGACGAGTTCTTCATGGTCCGGGTGGCCGGCCTCAAGCGCCGCATCGCCACCGGCGTCGCCCAGCGCAGCGCCAGCGGCCTGCAGCCGCGCGAGGTGCTGGACCTGATATGGACCCGGTCGCGCGAGCTGATGGCCCGTCATGCCGCGTGCTTCCACCAGGACGTGCTGCCGGAGCTGGCCGCCGAGGGCATCGAGCTGGTGCGCTGGAACGAGCTGACCGACCAGGAGCAGGGCCGGCTGCTGACGCTGTTCCGGCAGCAGATCTTCCCGGTGCTGACCCCCCTCGCGGTGGACCCGGCGCATCCCTTCCCGTACATCTCGGGGCTCTCGCTCAACCTGGCCGTGGTGGTCCGCAACCCGGTCAGCGGCCACAAGCACTTCGCCCGGGTCAAGGTGCCGCAGTCGCTCAACCGCTTCCTGGAGGCGTCGCCGCAGCGCTACGTCCCGCTGGAGGACGTGATGGGCGCGCACCTGGAGGAGCTGTTCCCGGGCATGGAGGTGCTGGAGCACCACGCCTTCCGGGTCACCCGCAACGAGGACCTCGAGGTCGAGGAGGACGACACCGAGAACATCCTCAAGGCCCTGGAGAAGGAGCTGATGCGGCGGCGCTTCGGTCCGCCGGTCCGGCTGGAGGTCGAGGAGTCCATCGACCCCTACGTACTGGACCTGCTGGTCCGCGAGCTCAACATCTCCGAGGCCGAGGTCTACCCGCTGCCCGGCCCGCTGGACCTGACCGGCCTCTTCGCCATCGCGTCCCTGGACCGCCCGGAGCTGAAGTACCAGCCGTTCGTGCCGGTCACCGCGCGCGGCCTGACGGACGTCGAGTCCGCGTCGCAGCCCGACATCTTCGCCGCCGTGCGCGAGCGGGACGTGCTGCTGCACCACCCCTACGACTCCTTCTCCACCTCCGTCCAGGCCTTCCTGGAGCAGGCCGCCGCCGACCCGAACGTGCTGGCCATCAAGCAGACGCTGTACCGGACCTCCGGCGACTCGCCGATCGTGGACGCGCTGATCGACGCCGCCGAGGCCGGCAAGCAGGTGCTGGTCCTGGTCGAGATCAAGGCCCGCTTCGACGAGCAGGCCAACATCAAGTGGGCCCGCAAGCTGGAGGAGGCCGGCTGCCACGTCGTCTACGGCCTGATCGGGCTGAAGACGCACTGCAAGCTCTCCCTGGTGGTCCGTCAGGAGGGCGACACGCTGCGGCGCTACGCCCATGTCGGCACCGGCAACTACCACCCGAAGACCGCCCGGCTCTACGAGGACCTGGGCATCCTGACCGCCGACCCGCAGGTCGGCGCGGACCTCTCGGACCTGTTCAACCGGCTCTCCGGCTACTCCCGCCGCGAGTCGTACCGGCGCCTGCTGGTCGCGCCCCGCTCGCTGCGGCAGGGCCTGGTCTCCCGGATCCACGAGGAGATCGCCCACCACCGGGCGGGCCGCCCGGCCCGGGTGCAGATCAAGGTCAACTCGATCGTGGACGAGGCCGTCATCGACGCCCTCTACCGCGCCTCCCAGGAGGGCGTGCCGGTGGACGTCTGGGTGCGCGGCATCTGCGCGATCCGGCCCGGCGTCCCCGGCCTGTCCGAGAACATCCGGGTGCGCAGCGTCCTCGGCCGATTCCTGGAGCACTCGCGGGTCTTCGTCTTCGCCGGCGGCGGCGACCCCGAAGTCTGGATCGGCAGCGCCGACATGATGCACCGCAACCTCGACCGCCGGATCGAGACGCTGCTCCGGGTCACCGACCCCGGCCACCGCGCCGAGCTGACCAGGCTGATCGAACTCGGCATGGCCGACGACACCTCCTCCTGGCACCTGGGCCCCGAAGGCTCGTGGACCCGCCACTCCCACGACGCGGACGGAAAGCCGCTGCGCAACGTCCAGGAACTGTTCATCGACTCCCGCCGCCGCAGCCGGACCGCGGCCAGTGACTGACGACCGCCCGACTCAGACGGATCACGGGGACTTACGCACATGACCGAGGCGACCTCGGCCGAGAGCCTGCTCGGCGCCCACCTGGCCGCGCAGGCCGGGCTGTTCCTGCGCACGCTGCCCGACGTCCGGCAGGGCAATCTGCGCAGAGTGGGCGGCGCGCTGCACACCTTCGGGGAGCTGCTCGACGCGGACTGGGCGCGGCAGTTGGCGGCCGACCTGGCCACCCTGAGCGAGGTGCTGGGCGCGGAGCAGGCCCACGGCCGCCGCCTGGTCCGACTGCTCGCCTCGATCGACTCGCTGACCAGCGCCGAGGCCGCGGTCCCCGGGCCGCGTGCCGAAGGCGGCACCGGGCGCGAGGCGGTCGGACTGCTCGCGGGCCATCCGGGGGCACCCAAGGCGCGGGCGCTGATGGAGCGTCAGGTCAGCCTCGCCCGTTCCCGCGCGCACAGCGCCCGGCTGCAGGAGCTGGGCTCGGCCCGCTTCCACGCGCTGGCCGACCGGATGACGCTGCTCGCCTCCGACCTGCCGCTGCGCGACCGCAGCGGGGACCGGCAGCCCGCCGAGGCACTGCTCCCCGCCGTCCGGGCCACGCTGCAGGAGCTGGCGGAGAGCGTCGCCGAACTGCCGCTGGAGCGGGCCGCCACCCCGTACAACCGGGACGCCCTGCACCGGCTCGGCGGCACGGTCACCCCGGAGAGCACCGAGAGCGACGACCTGCCCTGGCGCCAGGTCCACACCCGGGTGCTGAGGGCCCGCTACGCCGTGGAGGCCGTGCAGCCGCTGCTCGGCGCGGCGGCCGAGCGTCCGCTCGAACTGCTGCGCGGCTACGGCGATCTGCTGGAGCGTCAGGCGGAGGCCGCCGCGGCGGCCGAGGCGGCGGCCGGTGCGGCGCGCACCCCGCGGATCACTCCGGCGACGGCGTACGTGCTGGGCGTGGTGCATGCTGATCAACGCCTGGAGGTCGAGGCCGCGCGCCACGCCTTCGGCGTCAGCTGGCCCGACCTCGCGCACTCCGGATGGCTCACCGACCCATGGCTCGCCCGATCGAACTGAAGAAGCTGGTCCGCGCCGCTGGAGTGGTGCTCTGGCGGACCGGCCCGCACGGCGTCGCCGAGCTGGCCCTGGTGCACCGGCCCAAGTACGACGACTGGACCTTCCCCAAAGGGAAGCTGGAGCCCGGGGAACGCCACCGTGAAGCCGCGGTGCGCGAGGCGCTGGAGGAGACCGGCTACCGGGTCGCGCTGGGCGAGCGGTTGCCGACCACCCGCTATCCGGTGCGCGGCGGCCGGCTGAAGCGGGTCCGCTACTGGGCCGCGGTCCGGATCTCCGGCTGCTTCGTCCCCGGCCGCGAGGTGGACGAGCTGCGCTGGCTGCCCGTCGACGAGGCCCGTGCGCTGCTCAGTTACGACCACGACCGGGAGCTGGTGGACGCGATCAGGAAGTTCCTCCCGGAACGATTCTGAGGCCTCGCCGTGTCGAAACCGTTACTACCGGTCCGCGTATCCCGGTGTCCGTCCGAGGTTCACTCCCCGTTCATTTGTGCTGGCCTGGGGCTTCACCTGTCCTGCCTAACTTCTGGAGCGTCGGAAGGCCGCAGGCGCCTTCCAGCAGGACCTGAACGGGTTCCAGAACTCTTCTGGACCCTCTGTTCTCTCGAAAGGGACACCAGTGAAGCTCCAGCGGAACGGCCGCACCAAGGCCCTCGCCATCGGCGCCCTGGCGGTCGTCAGCTCGCTGACGCTCGCGGCGTGCGGCTCCGACAACAACTCGAACACCACCGCGAGCGGCTCGTCCGCCTCGGCCGCGTCCGGCTCCTCGGCCAACGCCGCCTGCGCCGGCGCCTCCGGCCAGCTGCTCGGCGCCGGCTCGACCGCCCAGGCCAACGCGGTGACCCAGTGGGTCAAGGACTTCCAGTCGCAGTGCTCCGGCGTCACGGTCACCTACAACGCCAACGGCTCCGGCGCGGGCGTGCAGAACTTCAACGCTGGCAAGATCGCGTTCGCGGGCTCCGACGCCGCGCTGAAGGACACCGAGATCGCCGACTCCAAGAAGGTCTGCACCGGCGGCCAGGGCATCGACCTGCCGATGATCGGCGGCCCGATCGCGGTCTCCTACAACCTGCCCGGCGTGACCGACCTGGTCCTCGACGGCTCCACCCTGGCGAAGATCTTCGACGGCAAGATCACCAAGTGGAACGACCCGGCCATCAAGGCGCTGAACCCCTCCGCCTCGCTGCCGGACCTGGCGATCCAGACCTTCCACCGCTCGGACGCCTCGGGCACCACCAAGAACTTCACCTCGTACCTGAACACCGTTGCCAAGAGCGACTTCCCGTACACGCCCGACAAGGCGTGGCCGGCCAAGGGCGGCCAGGCGGCCAACGGCTCCGCCGGTCTCGCGGCCCAGGTCAAGCAGGTCAAGGGGGCGATCTCGTACTTCGAGCTCTCCTACGCGACCCAGGGCAGCCTGTCCACGGTCAAGCTGAAGACCGCGTCCGGTGACGCCGTGGCCCCGACCACCGACGCCGCCACCGCGTTCATCGCCTCCGCCAAGCCCGCGGGCACCGGCAACGACCTGGCCCTGAAGCTGGACTACAACACCACCGCCAAGGGCGCCTACCCGCTGACCCTCGTCACCTACGAGATCGTCTGCGACAAGGGCAACAAGGCCGACACCCTGCCCGCCCTGAAGGCCTTCCTGAACTACACGGTCTCCAGCGCCGGCCAGCAGTCGGTCGTCAGCCTCGGCTACGTCCCGCTCCCGGCCGACCTGGCCGCCAAGGTCAAGGCCGAGATCGCCACCCTCGCCTGACGGACCGTCGACTCCGGGCGTCCCTGCCCCTCAGGGGGAGGGCAGGGACGCCCGGGCTCCGCTCCGACCCCACTCGACACCCAGTCCGGTGCACCGCCGCCAGGTGCGGCCCGCGGGCCGCGCCAACCAGACCGGAGACATGATGGACATCCCACGCAACACCAGTGCGCCGCCGCAGGATCCGCGTGAACCGCAGGACCCGACGCCGCAGGACATGCTGAACCCCTACGAGAACCTCACCTCCCTCGTCGACGCCACCGGCCGACGGGGTACCGGCGTGTCCGGGAGCGGTGTGAGCAGCGGCAAGGTCCGCATCGGCGACCGCGTCTTCTCCGGCCTCTCGCGCGGCTCGGGCGTGCTGCTGCTGGTCATCATGGCCGCCATCGCGGTCTTCCTGACCATCCGGGCCGGCTACGCGATCAGCGCCGACCACGGCAACTTCCTGACCACCGCCGACTGGCAGACGCAGAACGACCCGATCGTCTTCGGCGTCGCCGCCATCGCCACCGGCACCGTGGTCACCGCCGTCATCGCGATGGTCCTGGCCGTGCCGATCGCCGTCGGCATCGCCCTGTTCATCTCGCACTACGCACCGCGCCGGATCGCCCAGGGCCTCGGCTACGTGGTCGACCTGCTCGCCGCGGTGCCCTCGATCGTCTACGGCCTCTGGGGCGCGCTCTTCCTGGTGCCGCACATGCTGGGCGTCAACGCCTGGCTGAACCAGTACTTCGGCTGGACCTTCGTCTTCCACCAGCTGCAGCCCGGCGCCCAGCCGCGCAGCCTGTTCACCGTCGGCGTGCTGCTGGCCATCATGATCCTTCCGATCATCACCGCGGTGACCCGAGAGATCTTCCTCCAGGTGCCCCGGGCCCACGAGGAGGCAGCGCTGGCGCTCGGCGCCACCCGCTGGGAGGTGATCCGGACCGCCGTCCTCCCCTTCGGGCGCTCCGGCATCATCTCCGCGTCGATGCTCGGCCTGGGCCGCGCGCTCGGCGAGACCATGGCCGTCGCCACCGTGCTCTCCCCCAGCTACGTCATCAACTTCCACGTGCTGGACCCGGCCGGCTCCACCATCGCGCAGACCATCGCCACCCAGTTCGGCGAGGCCAGCACGGTCGGCCGGGACGCGCTGATCGCCGCCGGCCTGGTCCTCTTCGTCATCACTCTGCTGGTCAACAGCGGCGCCCGGCTGATCATCGCCCGCCGCAAGGAGTACTCGGGGGCTGACGCCTGATGAGCACACAGGTCCTCTCCCGCAAGGGCTCCCTGACGGAGCGTCGGCTGCCCAAGTGGAGCCCCGCCGCCACCGCGGTCGGCTCGCTGGCGGTCGCCGCCGGCATCGGCGCCGGCGCCGGACTCAGCAGCAAGCTCCAGTGGGTCCTCATCGGCCTGATCCTCTTCGTGGCCGCGCAGTACCTGCTCGCCGCCCGCGTCGAGGGTCGCCGCCAGGCCAAGAACGGCCTGGCCACCAGCCTGGTCTGGGTCGCCTTCCTGCTCGCCCTGCTGCCGCTGTTCGGCGTGCTCTGGATGACCATCCAGAAGGGCCTCAAGGTCGTCGACGGCAACTTCCTGACCCACTCGATGAACATGATCTCGCCGAACCAGGAGGGCGGCGGCCTCTACCACGCCCTGATCGGCACCCTGGAGCAGGTCGGCCTGGCCACCCTGTTCGCGGCCCCGGTCGGCATCCTGACGGCGGTCTACCTGGTCGAGTACGGCCGCAGCGGCAAGCTCGCCCGGGCGGTCAGCTTCTTCGTCGACGTGATGACGGGCGTCCCGTCGATCGTCGCCGGTCTCTTCGTCCTGTCGTTCTGGATCATCATCCTGAACCAGCCCTACACCGGCTTCGCCGGTGCGATCGCCCTGGCCATCCTGATGCTGCCGGTGGTCGTCCGCTCCACCGAGGAGATGCTCAAGCTCGTCCCGAACGAGCTGCGCGAGGCCAGCCTCGCGCTGGGCGTGCCGAAGTGGCTGACCATCGTCCGGATCGTGCTGCCGACCGCGATCGGCGGCATCACCACCGGCCTGATGCTGGCCATCGCCCGCATCATCGGTGAGACCGCGCCGATCATCATGCTGGTCTTCGGCTCCGACGTGATCAACAACGACCCGTTCAACGGCCCGCAGTCCTCGCTCCCCCTCTACGTGTGGACCGAGTACAACCGCGGCACCGAGCAGAGCACGGCGCGTGCCTGGGGCGGCGCGCTGGTCCTGATCGCGGTCGTCATGATCCTCAACCTGGTGGCGCGCGGCATCGCGCGCTGGAAGGCCCCCAAGGGAAGCCGCTAGTCGCGGCGCTGGGCAACAGAGACTTCCGGAACGAAAGAAGATTTGATCACCATGGCCAAGCGCATCGACGTCAGTGGTCTGAACGCCTACTACGGCGGCTTCCGGGCCGTCGAGGACATCTCGATGACCATCGAGCCCCGCACCGTCACGGCCTTCATCGGCCCCTCCGGCTGCGGCAAGTCCACCTTCCTGCGCACGCTCAACCGCATGCACGAGGTCATCCCCGGCGCCCGGGTCGAGGGCAAGGTCTTCCTCGACGACGAGAACCTCTACGGCGCCAACGTCGACCCGGTCGCCGTCCGGCGGACCGTCGGCATGGTCTTCCAGCGGCCGAACCCGTTCCCGACCATGTCCATCAAGGAGAACGTGGCAGCCGGGCTGAAGCTCAACGGTGTCCGCAGCAAGAAGCTGATCGACGAGGCCGTCGAGCGCTCGCTGCGCGGCGCGAACCTGTGGAACGAGGTCAAGGACCGCCTGGACAAGCCCGGCGCGGGCCTGTCCGGCGGCCAGCAGCAGCGCCTGTGCATCGCGCGGGCGATCGCGGTCGAGCCGCAGGTGCTGCTGATGGACGAGCCCTGCTCGGCGCTGGACCCGATCTCCACGCTCGCGATCGAGGACCTGATCGGCGAGCTCAAGGAGACCTACACGATCGTCATCGTCACCCACAACATGCAGCAGGCGGCGCGGGTGAGCGACCGGACGGCGTTCTTCAACCTGGCGGGGGTCGGGCAGCCCGGCCGGCTCATCGAGATCGACTCGACGCAGAAGATCTTCTCGAACCCGTCGGTGCAGGCGACCGAGGACTACATCTCCGGCCGGTTCGGATAGCCCCACTGACTCTCCCCGGCGCTACTGGCGGTGCCGCCGGGGAGACCACCGAGGCCCGCCCCTGGATACGCACCAGGGGCGGGCCTTTTTTGACGACCGATCAGTTGCACTCTCCCCAGGGGCGCGGGGAACTGCGCGAGCAACACCACCCGGGGAGGTTCGGCCCGTTGCTCGGGGACGGAGCTCCCCGAGTGGTGGGCCGGTCGCGCAGTTCCCCGCGCCCCGCGGGGGCTCTGCGACTAGCCGACGACGGCCCAGCTGATCCAGAAGATGATCGCGGCGACCAGCCCCGCGGCCGGCATCGTGATGAACCAGCCCAGGACGATGTCCCGGGCGACGCCCCACCGCACCGCGCGCACGCGCTTCGTCGCGCCGACACCCATGATCGCCGAGGTGATCACGTGCGTGGTGGACACCGGGACCTTGAACGCGTAGGACGTGATGTAGAGGATCGACGCCGCCACCGACTCCGCCGCGAAGCCCTGGGGCGGGTCGAGTTCGATGATCCGTCGGCCCAGGGTGCGCATGATCCGCCAACCGCCGGCCCAGGTGCCCAGCGACAGCACCACCGCCGTCGAGGCCTTCACCCAGATCGGGATCTCCGATCCCGTGTGGTGGCCGGAGATCGTCAGCGCCATCACCACGACGCCCATGGTCTTCTGCGAGTCCTGCAGGCCGTGGCCCAGCGCCATCGCCGCCGCGGAAACCGTCTGCGCCACACGGAAGTTGCGCTTGGCCCGGTGCGGGTTGGCCCGGCGGAAGATCCACATGATGGCCAGCATCACCAGGAAACCGCAGATCAGACCGACGATCGGCGAGGTCACCATGGGGACGACGACCTTCTCCCAGACGCCCGACCAGATCACCGTCGTGCCGCCCGCCAGCGCCGCGCCCACCATGCCGCCGAAGAGGGCGTGCGAGGAGGACGAGGGCAGGCCGAAGTACCAGGTGACCAGGTTCCAGGCGATCGCGCCGATCAGCGCGGCCCACAGGATGACCATCCCGTGGTGGCCCTTGGGCGTCTCGATGATGCCCTTGCTCACCGTCGCCGCCACGCCCTCGCCGAGGAACGCACCGGCCAGGTTCATCACCGCGGCCATCAGCAGCGCGGCCTTGGGGGTGAGCGCCCGGGTGGAGACCGACGTCGCGATGGCGTTCGCGGAGTCGTGGAAGCCGTTGGTGTAGGCGAAGCCGAAGGCCACGCCGACGACCAGGACGAGTCCGAAGATGTCCACGGAGCTCAGGACTCCTTGACGGCGATGGTCTCCACCGTGTTCGCCACGTGCTCGAACGCGTCGGCTGCTTCCTCCAGCACGTCCACGACCTGCTTGAGCTTGAGCACCTCGATGGCGTCGAAGCTGCCGTCGAAGAGGTGCGCGAGCAGCTTGCGGTGGATCTGGTCCGCCTGGTTCTCCAGCCGGTTGACCTCGATCCAGTACTCGGTGAGGTTGTCCATCGTGCGCAGGTTCGGCATCGCCGCCGCGGTCAGCTCCGCGGCGCGGGCGAGCACCTCGATCTGCTGCTCGACGCCCTTGGGCAGGGTGTCGATGCCGTAGAGGACGACCAGGTCGACGGCCTCCTCCATGAAGTCCATGATGTCGTCGAGCGAGGAGGCCAGGCTGTAGATGTCCTCGCGGTCGAACGGCGTGATGAAGGACGAGTTGAGCTGGTGGAAGATCGCGTGGGTGTGCTCGTCGCCCGCGTGCTCGGCGGCGCGCATCCGGTCGGCGATCTCCGACCGCGCGGCGACGTCGGCGCCGAGCAGTTCCAGCAGGAGCTTGGAGCCCGTGACAAGGTTCGCGCCGGCGGCGGCGAACATGTCGTAGAAGCTCGTCTCCCGGGGGGTCAGACGAATTCGCACAAAAGTCTCCGAGGTACAGGGTGCGGTCGTAGCGATGCTAGGCGCTGCGTGCGGTCATTGCGCAAACCGGGGGCCCCGTGCCGACCCGCCGAGCCGGAAAACCATCCTTGCGCACGAACGCGCCGACGGATCCGGCCGTGCACCCAGCGAGACTCTTTTGTGACTGCGCCCGCGCCCCCTGCGCCGCCCTACCATGGAGCCGTGGAGGACACGGTGGAGCAGCCCAAGGCGCACGGCCCGCACGGCTACAGCGCCCGCAAGGACGACCACGTGAAGCGGCTGCGCCGGATCGAGGGTCAGATCCGGGGCCTGCAACGGATGGTGGAGCAGGACGAGTACTGCATCGACATCCTCACCCAGGTGTCGGCGAGCACCAAGGCGCTCCAGTCCTTCGCCCTCAGCCTGCTCGAGGAGCACCTGCGGCACTGCGTCGCCGACGCCGTGGAGCACGGTGGCCCCGAGGCCGACGACAAGGTCGCCGAGGCGACCGCCGCCATCGCCCGGCTGCTGCGGAGCTGACTAGCCGGCAGCTGACGGCGCGTCATCCGGGGTGCGCTGGGCCGGGACGCGAGGGCGTTCCACGCCGATGATCTGGTCGATGCGCTCGGCCGGCAGTTGCTCCTCCTCGGTCGCGGACGCGGCGATGATGAGGTTGCTGTACATCTCGATCTCGGCGAGGGCGACCGGGTCGTGCGCTGCCACACGCCCACCTCCTCTCCTGCCGGGCTCCCGAACCCTGACAGAACTCCCCTGACAGAACTCAAGAGTAGGCAGCCGACCCCGACCGCACATGGCACGTCTGGGTCATTTTCCGCCTCGGCTCGTCACTTCGACGGAGTCGGCGAGCCCGCGGAGTAGACGTCCCCGCCCGAGGGGACGCTGACGTCGACCGGCTGCCCGAAGGCCGAGAACTCGCTCGTGGACGTCACCTTCACCTGGTCCTTGGGCTTGGTCGACCCCGGCACCTGGGCGAAGGTGAAGACCTCGACGACCTTGCGGATCCGGCCGTGCTGATCCAGCCACACGTCGTAGGGCACCTGCTTGACCGTGAACGTCCGCGCCCCGACCGCGAGCCCCGTCGCCTGGCCGCCGCCGGTCGCCTTGGCCGCCTCCGCCAGGTCCAGCGTCCCGGAGAAGTGGCGCACCACCGTGCCGTCCGGCTGCTTCTGCGTGCCCACCAGCTTCGCGGTCTGCGCGCCGCGCAGCGCGCCGGCGGCGCTCGCCGGGTCGGTGGCGCCGCTGCTGACCAGGTTGCCGTCGCCGAGCTGCTGCACCTGCACCTTGACCCACTTGCCGACCGGCACCTTGGCGCCGCTGCCCTGCATGTAGACGATGCCGGGCTCGAAGACCTCGGTCAGCCTGCCGGTGGTGCCGCCCGAACCGGGCGGCACGGTGACCACCAGCCGGCCGATCCGCGTCGTGTAGTTGTAGACGCCGGTGCCGTGCAGCGTCATCTGCTTCTGCGCCGACTCGGTGTGCAGGGTGGTGGCCGTGGCCAGGCTGCCGATGTGCCCCGTGAGGTCGGCGGCCTGGCGCACCGCGGTCAGCGGGTCCGCCGCGATCCGGTCCATCGAGGGGTCGGCCACCTGCCCCGCGCTCTGCTCGGCGCTGCTGCCGCAGCCGGCCAGCAGGACGGCGGCGGCCGAGGCGGCCACCGCGGCGGCGATCGCGCGGTTCCTGCTCCGCGGGGCGACTGCTGGGACTCCTCGGACTGCGGACACGGCCGTACCTCTCTGCGCTTCCTGTCCTGTCCCGTGACCAACGACCGCCCCCCGCCCGGGGTTACGGCGTTCGGCGTAGCCACGGGTTCCGGATACGGTGGTCCCATGACGCAGGAGCCGCGCCCGGCCGCCACCACCGAGCACCGGACGGACCTCGTCGAACGGGGCTCCTTCTGCACCGCCCGCTGCAGCTGCGGTTGGTTCGCCCCCGCCCGCCGCTCCCGCGACCGCGCCCGCCGCGACGTCGCCGAGCACCTGGACGGCGCGGGCGGGACCGCAACTGCCGACGGCGTGTCGACCGTCCTTCCCGCTGGAGAACCGTCCGCGGAGAGGTAGAACGCAGCCATGGCAGCTGACGCAGCATCACGTCCCCACCGGCGCACCGTCCTGCGGGCCGGGACCGCGCTCGCCGCCGCGGCCGGCCTCACCGCCTGCGCCGACATCCGTCACGACGCCGCGGCCGCCCCCGTGCACACCGAGGGCGTCGGGTCCGTCGGGACCGCGGGCTCCGAGGCGGTCGCGGCCTACGCGCCCGACTGGGCCGCGCTGACGCGCAGCCTGCACGGCCCCGTCATCCGCCCCGGCGACAGCCGCTACACCGCCGCCCAGCACCTGTTCCAGCCCCGCTACGACGGCGTCCACCCCGCCGCCGTCGCCTACCCGGCCTCGGCCGCGGACGTCGCCGCCTGCGTCTCCTTCGCCCGGAAGTACCGGCTGCCGCTCTCCGCCCGCAACGGCGGCCACAGCTACGGCGGTTGGTCCAAGGCCGCAGGCGGCCTGGTCGTCGACCTGGGCAGGCTGAACACCGTCCGCACCGTGCCCGGCGGCGCGGTCGTCGGCGCCGGCGCCCGCCTCATCGACGTCTACTCCCAGCTCAACGCCCATGGCGTCACCATCCCCGCGGGCTCCTGCCCCACGGTGGGCGTCACCGGTCTCACCCTGGGCGGCGGTGTCGGCGTCACCGGCCGGGCCTACGGGCTGACCTGTGACAACCTGACGGGCGCTCAGATCGTCACGGCGGCGGGCCGGATCCTCGACGTGGACGCGACGCACCACGCCGACCTGTTCTGGGCCCTGCGCGGGGGCGGCGGCGGCAACTTCGGCATCGTCACCCAACTGCGCTTCCGCACCCACCCGGCCCCGGACTGCGCCTACGCCTTCCTGAGCTGGAACTGGTCCCAGGCGGCGGACGTCATCCGCGCCTGGCAGGCCTGGGCGCCCAGCGCCCCCGACCGGCTCTGGTCCAACCTGCACGTGTCCGCCTCCAGCGACGGACGCCTGCGGATCGCCTCGACCTGCGTCATGGTCGGCGCGACACAGGCCGAACTGTCGGCGCAGATCCGGCGGCTGACGGTACGTCCGGCATCGGTGGGACTGCACTCGGCGTCGTTCTTCCACACCATGCAGGTCATGGGCGGCGTCGCCGGGGAGAGCGTCAGCCAGGCCCACGTGCGCGGCCCCCTGCCCGGGCAGACGGCGAACGGCCTGGTGGGGCGGTCCTCCTACGGCGCGCGGTCCGACTTCTACACCCGCCCGCTGAGCGCCGCGGGCGCCCGCGCGGTCGTGGCCGCGGTGGCCCGCTACCCCCGCAGCGCCCCGGCCGGGGGCCGGGCTGCCGTCGCCTTCGACGCGCTGGGCGGCGCGATCAACCGGATCCCCGTGACGGCCACGGCGTTCGCGCACCGCAACGCCCTGTTCCTGGCCCAGTACACGGCGGACTACCCCGCCGGCGTCACCGGCGGCTCCGCCGCGGACCGCTCCTGGGCGTGGCTCGACGGCACGTGGCACTCCCTCCGCGGGTTCGCCTCCGGCGCGGCCTACCAGAACTACCTCGACCCGCACCTGCCCAACTGGGCCCAGGCCTACTACGGCCCCAACCTCTCGCGCCTGCAGGCGGTGAAGCGGGCCTACGACCCGAGCGACCTCTTCCACTTCCCCCAGTCCATCCCCCTGCGCTAAGCCCCCGTCAGGGCCCCGTAGGGGCGCGAGGAACCGCGCGGGCACACACCACCCGGGGAGGTTCGTCCCGCACAAGGGTCGAACCTCCCCGAGTGGTGGGCCGATCGCGCAGTTCCTCGCGCCCCTGACGGTGCGGCTACGCCGCGAGGTCGTGGGGAGGCTCGTCGGGGAGCGGAGCGGGGCCGCCCCGCCGCGCGCTCCGCCTGCCGGTGGCAGGGCGGGGACGGGGATGGGCGATCAGAGGGGCCAGCGCCGAGCGCGAAACGGAGTGGGCCAGCGGGGTCAGCAACGCCATCGCGATCGGCGCGAGCAGCAGCGTCACCGCCGTCCCGAGGGCGAACCCGCCCAGGATGTCGGTCGGGTAGTGCACGCCGACGAACATCCGCAGGAAGCCCTCCAGTACCGCCAGGCCCATCGCGACGAAGCCGTAGCGCCGGTTGACCAGGAAGACCCCGACCGCGACCGCCATCGTGAACGTGGCGTGGTCGCTGGCGAAGGAGCCGTTGGCCTGATGGTCCATCAGCAGGTCCAGGCTGCCGGGGTGTTCGACGAAGGGCCGCGGCCGTTCCACCAGGGCCCGCACCGGGACGTTGGCCACCAGCGCGAGCCCCGCCGCGAGTCCGGCCCAGAGCACGCCCGCGACCGAGCCGGCCGGGTCCGATTGCTTCCGCGCCCACAGCCAGGTGGCGAGCAGCATCAGGACCGATGCGAGGGGGACGCCGTACTCCCCCATGAAGGCGAGCAGCGAGTCGAGCGCCGAGGGCAGATGCCGGGCCAGGCCGTTGACCGAGGAGACGACGTCCCAGTCGAGACTGCCGCCCTGCGCCTGAGGCGCCCCGAGTAGCGCGCCCACGCCACACCTCCGTCTGTTGGCCCGCCCCACCGTGCGGGCACTAGTGTGCCCGCTTCACAAGGGGCACAACGGAACGAATCCCCCAAAGGGTCCCGTCCGCTCCGGAAGTTATCGGAATGTTGTCCATCCCCCACCGGAACAGCACAGATGCGGCCCCTGGCGGGTCAGTGGCCGTTGGCGATCGTGCCCTGGCCGTTGACCGTCGGCAGGGCGGCGGCCCCGTCGGAGGTGACCCGGGTGGCGCCGTAGTAGTCGCCCTCGGAGTCGATGCTGTCGTAGCGGATGACGGCGCCGGTGTGCGGGGCGTTGATCATGTAGCCGCCGCCGACGTAGATGCCGACGTGGTGGATGGTGGCCGGGTCGTGCGGGTTGGTGGCGAAGAACACCAGGTCTCCGGGCTGGAGTTGGTCCCGGCTGGGGTGCGGTCCTGCGTACCACTGGTCCGCCGCGACCCGGGGCAGCTTGATGCCGACGCTGGCGTACGCGGCCTGGGTGAGCCCGCTGCAGTCGAAGCGGTAGCCCTGGGAGGCCTTGCCCTCGCCCCCCCACAGGTACGGCGTGCCGAGCTTGGTCTGCGCGTAGTAGATGGCCCCGGCCGCCTGCGAGGAGAAGGCCATCGGGGCGGTGGCGGTGAACGACTGGGCGAGCTGCTTGATCCGCCGGACGTAGTTCTGCGTCTCCGCGATCGGGGGCACGCCGCCGGCCTGGATGACGGCGTAGGGGCCGGCGTTGTAGGCGGCGAGCATGTTGGCCACCCGGTCCCCGCCCACCTTCGCGGTGTCCTTGGCCAGTTGGCAGTCGTAGGAGGCGGCGGACGGGATGGCGTCCGCGGGGTTCCACACGTCCGGCGTGTGCGTGTGGGTGGGGTCGATGCCGTAGATCTTCCAGGTGCCCGGCATGAACTGGGCGATGCCCTGCGCACCGACCGGGCTCTGCGCCCGCGGGTCGAACCCGCTCTCCTGGTAGAGCTGCGCCGCCAGCAGAGGGGGCGTCAGTTCCGGGCACAGCGTGCCCCATTGCTCGATCAGCGAGGTGTACGCGGCGGGGACGGTGCCGGGGGCGAGGGCGACCCGGCCCTGGGCCTCGGCCTGGGTGAGCGAGCCGTAGGCGGAGAAGGTGCCGAGCAGGACCAGCCCCAGGAACAGCGCCAGGAAGCCGCCGCCTCCGGCGGTGATGGCGGCGAGTGCGGTCCTGCGGGACGTCATGCGCGGGCGGCCTCACTGTCGGCGGTTCGTTCGGATCGGACGGTTTGTTCGGACCGGGACGGACGCGGGCATTGCTGACCGCAATGACCAGTGATACAGAGAGTAAGCGGTACGCTCATCGGGACGGCTGACCGTTTCTGACGGACCCTCATCGTGTCAGCCGCGCCCCAGGATTCAGGAGGCTTCCTGCGGAAAGTGGCCAAGTCGACACACGATCTGGCCAAGAATAGGGCTGAGCCCTACGCCACGGCCGGGCGTGGGGTTTTGAATGATGATCAGGTGGGTGGTTGCGTTGTTTCTGAGTGCGAACAAGGGTGACATCAACACCATCATCGGAGGGATCGCGCCCAACTGGGGCCCCTTCGGCAGCCTGGGCCAGGAGGCCCGGACGATGGTGGAGGTGGTGATGGCCGTGGCCATCCTCGGCTGCCTGGCCATCGCCATCTGGGGCGCGGCGAAGCAGCGCATCGGCGCGACCGCGCTCCGGGACACGTTCAGCGCGGAGCAGGGCAAGGGACTGATCATCGCCGGGCTGACCGGCGTGTTCATCATCGGTTCGCTGGGGACGTTGTTCACCATTGTGTACGGGATGGCTATCTGACTGGTCATCAGAGTCGCCACCCGACCCCTGAGTTGCCGCAAGGGCTGTGGATTGCGCCGATCCGGTCCCACGGATCCGCGCCCGGGTGCCAGGCTGTTCCCTGTCGCCCGCTGTCTCCGCCGCCTGCCCTGAACCCTCCTCCGTCCCAAGGGGGCCGCCGCCGTGTCCGTGCCCGAGTCTGACGACCAGCCGCATACGCGCACGCGCATGCCCGAGGGCCTGGCAGGCGGTCCGGGCCGCCCGGCGCGCGGCCTCACGGGGCCGGAGGCCCCGGCGGCGGCGTGGCGCCGGCTGCGGATGCTGGGGGCGGTGTTCGTGCTGGTCTTCGTGCTGGTGGTGGCCCTGGCCATCTTCAACCGCACGGGCGGCACGACGTCACGCCCGAACGGCGGGACGGGGACGGCGCCTGCGGCGGGCAGCAACGACGGCAGGGCCGACGCCACGGCCCCGACGGGAACCGCCCCGGTGACCGGCACCACCAACGGCATCGCGACGGGGTACGCCCGGACCGAGCAGGGGGCGGAGAGCGCCGCCGCGAACTACGCCGTTGCGCTCTGGTCCGACGCCATGCTCGGCACGTCCTCGCGCCACGGCGTCATCGCCACGGTGGCCGCCGGGCCAGCACAGCAGGCGCTCCAGCAGAAGTTCGACAAGTCCTACGACTACCTCAACGCGAAGCTCGGTCCTCAGACGGCCACTGCGGGCGGCAAATTGACACTCGTGTGCCGAGCCGTCCCAGTGGGCACCAGGACCACCCGCTTCTCCTCATCCGACGCCACCGTGCAGGTCTGGATGACCACCCTCTTCGGCTTGGCCGGGACGGGATCGCAGTATCCGGTCACCGAGAGCTGGAAGACCGTGACGCTCGGACTGAGCTGGAGCGGCGACTGGAAGGTCACCAGCTACGCCGACAGCGACGGCCCGACACCCATCAGCGGAAGCCAACCGGTTTCGGACCCCAGCAGCATCGCCGACGCGGCCACCCAGTTCGGAGGCTTCCGCTATGCACGTTGAGCTTCGCCGACTCGGAGTCGCGACCACAGCGAGCGCTGCGTTCCAACTGCTGCTGCTCCAGGTGGCCGGGGCAGCTGCGGCCTCTCCGGCCTCTCCGACACCATCGTCGTCTCCCGACTGCTCGGGCCTCTTCGGCGAAGCCGCCAAGCTGTGTCAGGGGAACGGGGGCAACGTCACCTCCCCCGTGACCTCCACCCTCGACCCCCTCCAGTCCCTGGCCAACGGCTGCGCCACCGCCGCCGCCTGGGTGGTCAAGAAGCTGTCCGCGGGGATCGACTCCACCACGAACGTGGACTTCACGAACACCGCCTTCCTCAAGCAGTACGGGATCGTCTTCGCCGCCTCCACCTTCCTCACCCTGATCCTCTGGCTGCTCGCCATCGCCAAGCGCGCGGCGCGCGGGGTTCCCATGGCGCAGGCGTTCGGGGAGGCCATCGGGTTCCTGTGGCTGACCGTCATCGCCTCCGCGTTCACCCCTCTCGTCCTCTACACGGTCGTCAGCGCCACCGACGGGCTCACCGAGGCCATCGCCGCCGGCACGAAAACCGACACCGCGACCTACCTCGGGACCTTCGCCGACACCCTCACCTCCGGGAAGATCGGCGGGGGGCCGATCATCCTGGTCCTGGTCTCCCTGGTCGCGATCCTCGCCGCCGCCGTCGTCTGGCTGGAGATGTTCATCCGGGCCGCGATGCTCTACGTGGGCGCGCTGCTCGGCACCGCCGTCTACGCGGGGCTCGTGGACAAGGAGCTGTGGAAGCACGTCCGGCGCTGGGCCGGGATGATGACCGCCGTCGTGCTGGTGAAGCCCGTCATCGTCATCGTGCTCGGGCTCGCCGGGGCCGTCGCCTCCTCCGCCGGGGCGAACGACGCGTTCTCCACCGTCGCGTCGGGCGTGGCGATCCTCGTCCTCTCCATCTTCGCCAGCGCCGCGATCTACCGCTTCGTGCCGGGCTTCGGCGACGACATGGTCGCCATGCGCCGGGCCCGGGCGTCCGCGATCAGCGCGGGCAGCGCCGTCGTCAACGGGCCGGCCAACTTCATGAAGCAGGGCATCAACACCCACGCCGCCCGCGAGCCGGAGCAGTCCGGCGGCAGCGGCGGAGGGGGCCGGGGCGGTGCGGCCGGGGGCGTCC
Organism: Streptacidiphilus monticola; assembly: GCF_042658505.1. Classification (NCBI taxonomy): domain Bacteria; kingdom Bacillati; phylum Actinomycetota; class Actinomycetes; order Kitasatosporales; family Streptomycetaceae; genus Streptacidiphilus; species Streptacidiphilus monticola. The sequence continues at coordinate 119,087 of NZ_JBHSQJ010000007.1, forward strand.
AGCCGGGGATCGCCGCCCACGCGGCGCGCAGCGCCACGCCGCCCGCGCAGGCGGGGGCGCCCAAGGAGTCAGTCCAACAGCGCAACAGCGGCGGCTCGTTCGCCGACAAGGGAGGGCGGTAGGCGGTGTCCACCCAGCCCGTGGGCCAGTACCGGCGCACGTATCTGATCGGAAAGGCCCGGCCGAACGCGGTCATCGGACGCAACCGCGAGGCCGGGGAGATCTTCCTGATCATCTTCTGCGCCTTCCTCGGCATGCTCTGGGGCATCTTCGTCAAGGTGCTCGTCATCCGGCTGCTGGGTCTGATCGCCCTGCCGCTGCTCGGCTTCGCCGTGGTCTATCTCCCTTACCGCAAGCGGACCTTCTACAAGTGGTTCGAGATCAACCGCAGCTACCGCCGCACCGTGCGCTCCTCCGCCGCCCGCTACCGCTCGTCCGCCATGGAGGCGGGGACGAAGCTGAACGGCCAGGAGGTCGAGGTCGGCCCGCCGCCCGGCATCGGCCGGATCCGCTGGCTGTCCGCGCCCTTCGGGCCGGACGAGGTCGCCGTGCTGCTGCACCTCGACCGGCGCGCCGTCACCGCCGCCATCGAGATCGAGGGCCCCGGCGTGGGCCTGCGCGACTCCGAGGACCAGGAGGCCCTGGTCGACCGGTTCGGCACGCTGCTGCGCCATGTCGCCAACGGCGACGGCTTCGTGACACGGCTTCAGATGCTCGCCCGCACCCTCCCCGCCGATCCCGACGCCCACGCCAAGGACGTCGCCCGCCGCGGCGACCCGGACGCCCCGCAGTGGCTCAAGGAGTCCTACGACCAGCTGCAGGCCATGGTCTCCACCTCCTCCGAGCAGCACCGCGCCTACCTGGTCGCCTGCATGCCCTACACCCGCGAACTCGCCGCCGAGGCCCAGGCGATGGGCCGCACCGCGCACGGCCGGGCCCGCGGCGACGAGGGACTGGCGGCCGTCATGGCCCGCGAGCTCACCGACATCTGCGCCCGGCTGGCCGAGGCCGACATCCGGGTCCGCCAGCCGCTCGGCCAGGCGCGGCTCGCCTCGCTGCTGCACTCGATGTACGACCCGGACCACCAGATCGACCACATCCAGGCCATGTCCCGCCGCAACGCCTGGCCGGCCGAGCTGGACGCCACGCACCCGCACTACCTGGGCGCGAAGACCCGCGAGTCGGCGACGCGCGAGCCCTGGTGCCATGCCACCGCGTGGATCAAGGAGTGGCCGCTGACCCCCGTCGGCGTCAACTTCCTGGCCCCGCTGCTGGTGCACACCCCCGACGTGATCCGCACGGTGGCCGTCACCATGGACCTCGAGCCGACGGACGTCGCCATCGAGCGGATGCTCACCGAGAAGACCAACGACGACGCCGAGGCGTCGCGCGCCGCCAAGATGAACCGCACCGTGGACCCCCGCGACCTGGCCCACAGCGGCCGCGTGGACCAGCGCGGCGAGGACCTCGCCTCCGGCGCGGCCGGCGTGAACCTCGTCGGCTACATCACCGTGAGCTCCCGCACGCCGGAGGCGCTCGCCCGGGACAAGCGCACGATCCGTGCCTCCGCAGGCAAGAGCTACCTCAAACTGGAGTGGTGCGACCGGGAACACCACCGGGCGTTCGTCAACACCCTGCCCTTCGCAACCGGCATCCGGCGCTGACCCGGAGATAGGAGAAGGACTGTGGCGGCTCCCCTCGGCGGGCTCTCCGAAGCGTTCACCAGCTTCCTGTTCGGCAGGATCGAGACCACCCGCCTTCCGGTACGCACCTCCACCGGCCAGGCGCAGGCCGTCTACCTGCCCACCGCGGCACCGGGGTTGGGCGACTCCGGCGTGATCATCGGCCGCGAGGTCTACAGCGGCAAGGGCTACGTCTACGACCCCTTCCAGCTGTACGGGCAGCAGCTGCCCGCGCCGCACTGGCTGGTGCTGGGCGAGTCCGGCAACGGCAAGTCCGCGCTGGAGAAGACCTATGTGCTGCGCCAACTGCGGTTCCGCGACCGGCAGGTGGTGGTCCTCGACGCCCAGGGCGAGGACGGCGTCGGCGAGTGGAACCTGATCGCCAAGGCGCTGGGGATAACGCCGATCCGGCTCGACCCGATGTCCGCGCTGTCCGGCGGCGTCAAGCTCAATCCGCTGGACCCGGCCATCACCGCGACCGGGCAGCTGGCGCTGCTGCGCACCATCATCGAGGTGGCGATGGGGCGGGGCCTGGAGGAGCGGGCGGGCTTCGCCCTCAAGGCCGCGCACGCCCATGTGGTCGCCCGGGTGACCACCCGTCAGCCGGTGCTGGCGGACGTCATCGAGGCGCTGCGCAGCCCCAACACGGACTCCATCGACTCGCTGGGCGTCTCGTTGGACGACATCCAGACCTGGGGCCTGGACGTCGCCCTGGTGCTGGACCGCCTCGTCGACGGCGACCTGCGGGGGATGTTCGACGGCCCGACGACGGAGGACATCGACCTCGACGCCCCGCTGATCGTCTTCGACCTCTCGCACATCGACCGGAACTCGATCGCCATGCCGATCCTGATGGCGATCGTGGGCGTGTGGCTGGAGCACACCTGGATCCGGCCGGACCGCAGGAAGCGCATCTTCCTGGTCGAGGAGGCCTGGCACATCATCAACTCGCCCTTCGTGGCGCAGCTGTTCCAGCGGCTGCTGAAGTTCGGGCGGCGACTGGGCCTGTCGTTCGTCGCGGTGGTGCACCACCTGAGCGACGTGGTGGACGGAGCGGCGGCCAAGGAGGCGTCGGCGATCCTGAAGATGGCCTCGACCAGGACCATCTACATGCAGAAGGCGGACGAGGCCCGGGCGACCGGCCGGGTGCTGGGCCTGCCCCGGTGGGCCGTGGAGATCATCCCCACGCTGTCCCCGGGCATCGCGGTGTGGGACGTGAACGGCAACGTGCAGGTGGTCAAGCACATCATCACCGAGGCGGAGCGCCCGCTGGTCTTCACCGACCGCGCGATGACGGAGGAGGCCATCGCCGAGCGGACCCGCGCGTCCCAGCAGCTCGCCGAGGACCCGGCGGCGTGAGCACGCCCGGACGCGCCGGGGGCGGCGGGGTGCCCGACGGACTGATCGTCGGCATACTCGGGCTGCTGCTCGGCACGACCGGCGCGGTCTGGCTGGCAACGGAGGCGGCGGAGTTCGCCACCCACGGGCACGCCCCGCATCCGCTGCGCTTCTCGGCGACCCCGGTGGCCATCCGGCACCTGGCCACCGCCCCGAACGACCTCCCGGCGGCCTGGCCGGACACGCCCGCCGGACAGCTGCCGTCGCCGACGGCGTTCTGGCTGAGCTTCTTTCTGCTGCTGGTCGCGCTGCTGCTGCTCTTCCTCGCCACGCTGGCGCTGCGTGCCCGGTTCGCCGCTCCCCGCGGAGGAAAGCCGACCGCCCCGCTTCCGCCTCAGCGGGGTCCTGCGGACCCACCCGGTGTCCAAGGCGGCGCGACCGCCTCCGGCGCGTGGGCACGGCGGCCTGCGGCGCAGGAACCCCCCGGAAGTGACGTCCCGTCAGCTGTGCACCCCGGGGCCCGCATCGCTCCTCAGCCCTACGCGGCCGAGCCTGCCGTGGGCCGCGAGGCCCCGCCACCGGCCGCCTCCGCTCACGGCCGCGGCCACCCGGCGCCCGGCCCGTCCTCCCCGCCCCTCCGCCCGGCCTCCGGCCCCGTCAGTGCCGGCCTCCCTGACGTGCCGTCAGGCGTCTCGGAGACGTGGGGCGAAGCCCCCGCGCCCCAGGGCACCGCCACCCCAGCAGGCCCAGCCCAGGTGCCGCCCCCGACCCTCAGGGCGTGGGGCGCTCGCGCCGGCATGGGTGGCCCAGGGGGTGCGGGGTTGACGTGTGTGCTCGTGCCGGAGGTGGGGGCGCGGAGTGCCAAGAGGGAGGTGCTGGCGGAGGCGGCGCGGAAGGCGCCGGGTGCGTTGGTGGTGGTCACCGCGGACCGGGCGCTGTGGGAGCAGCGGCCCGCGCATCGGGACGCCGCGCTGTACGACCCCGGCCACCTCCTCGCCGACACCACGGGCCTGGCCTGGGCGCCGGAGGGCGGCTGCACGGACCCCGCCGTCGCCGCCGCGGGGGGCCGCGCGCTGCTGGCGCCGGGGCTCCGCCCCGGCAGGGACGGGACCGACGCCGAGGCGGCGCTCGCCGCCTGGCTGGAGGCCGCCGCGCGCGAGGGGCGGTCCATCCGCCACGTCGCCCGGAGAGCCGCCAGGCCCGACGCGCCGGAGCCGGTCCGGGCCGCCCTCGCGTGCCTGGAGGAGCTGCACGTGCTCAAGTCCTGCCTGCCGAGCGGCAGTCCGCAGGACGACGGCCTGGACCTGGACGACGTGGTCGCAGGCCGCCGCCCGCTCTACCTGTTCGGCGCCGCCTCCGAGGCCCGCGTGCGGGCCGCCGACCACAGCACCATGCCGCTGCTGACCGCGCTCCTCGACGAGCTGCTCACCCGGCTTCCTCCGAAGGCGACGCTCGTCCTCGACGACATCGCCGCCGTCGCGCCCGCGCCAGGGCTCCCCCGGCTCGTCGACCGGGGCGCGGACCTCACCACCGTGCTGACCCTGCGGTCCTTCGAACAGGCCCGTGCCCGCTGGAGTGAGGACGTCGTCCACAGCCTGTGGACGACCGCGGACCACCGCGCCACCGTCGATCCTGGCCCGCCGCCGGGTCTGCGGGAGTGGAGCGCGCAGTGAAAGCACCTCGTCCTCGCGGTCGCGCCTGACATACAGTCACTCTTCCGACCGGACTACGGACGAAGACGAGAGGGCCGTTGCAGATGAGCTGGCAGGTGCCGCCCAGCCCGTGGGGGCGCATCCCCGCACCGCCGAAGCCGGGTGTGGTCCCGCTGCGGCCGCTGTCCGTCGGGGACGTCCTCGGCGGCGTCGTGCAGACGCTCAGCCGGTACTTCTGGCCGGTCTACGCGCCCCTGCTGGTCCTGGGCGCGGCGGCGATCGCCGCGCTCGGCGGGCTGGTCGCGCTGGCCTACCCGGACGCCCACCGGCTCTACCGGCTCGCGCAGGACCACGTCGCCGACCCGCACTGGCACCCGGCCTGGCACGACGTCTCGTCCCTCGTCGGCCTGCTGGGCGCCGGCGCCGGCCTGCTCGTGCTGGTCGCGCTGCTGATGGACCTCACCGGGACGCTGACCGGAACGGCCGTGCTGCGGCACGCCGCCGTCGGCCGCCGGGTGACGGCCCGTCAACTGCTGCGCGAGGCGCTGGGCGCCGGCTGGCGCCTGCTCGGCGGCATGCTGCTGCTGGCCCTGGGCTTCCTGGTCTGGGAGGGAGCCGGCCTGGCCCTCGTCCTGGGCGTCGGCCTCGGTACCCGCAACGCGGGCATCGCCGCGCTGGCCGCCCTGGTGTGGCTGCTCTCGGGCATCGGCGTCTGCTACGCGTACGTGCGGCTGTCCCTGCTCTACCCGGTGATCGTGCTGGAGGGCAGCGGCCCCCTCGCGGCCTTCAGGCGGGCCTGGCGGCTCAACGAGGGCGCCTGGTGGCGCAGCCTCGGCATCCCGCTGCTGACGAGCCTGGCCAGCAGCCTGGCGGTCCAGCTCGTACTGTCCCCGCTGTCCGTCGTGGCGATGGCCGTGACCGGAACCAGCTCCCCGACGCTGCCCAGCGACCCGGCGGAGCTGAACCCGCTGGCCTACCTGCTGTCCATGCTGCTGACCACCCTGCTCACCGTCCCGGTCTGGATGCTGCTGCAGGTTCTCGTCCAGCCGGTGAAGCCGGTGACCATGGGCCTGCTCTACGTGGACCGCCGGATCCGCCGGGAGAGCCTGGACGTGCACCTCGCCGCTGAGGCCGGTATCCACCTCGCCCCGCACCCCTACGTCCCGCCGCAGGCCCCACCGCAGGCCCCACCGCAGGCCCCGCCGCAGGCTCCGCCGGTGGCGGACTCCCCGGTGGACCTGGGCAAGGACCGGCCGGGGGCGGACTCCTGACGGCGGATCACGAGGAGCTCACCGGCGGCGTCAACACCGTCCGCCGCGAGGGGAACCTGGTCCGCCGCCCGGCCGGGCCTTGGAGCGCGACGGTGCAGCGGCTGCTGGCCCACCTCGCCGAGGCGGGCTTCACCGGCGCGCCGCGGCCGCACGGCCTGGACGGCGACACGGAGTTGGTGGAGTTCCTGCCGGGCGAGGTCGGCCACGACTTCGGGGCCCCGCTGGTCCGCAGCGACGCGGCCCTGGTGGCCGCGGCCCGGCTGCTGCGCCGACTGCACGACGCCACCGCCGACTTCCCGCTGCGGCCCGAGGAGGACGTGTGGCAGTTGCCGGTCCGCACACCCGTCGAGGTCGTCTGCCACGGGGACGCGGCGACGTACAACACCGTGTTCCGGGACGGGCTCCCGGTGGCCTTCATCGACTTCGACACCGCCCATCCGGGCCCTCGGCTGTGGGACGTCGCCTACACCGCCTACCGCTTCGTCCCGCTCTACGCGCCGGACGCCGCCGAGGGGCCGGTCCCCGTGCCGGAGGCCCGCCGTCGGCTGCGCCTGTTCGCCGACGGCTACGGCCTGTCCGAGCAGGAGCTGCGCGGCCTGGGGAAGGCGGTCGCCGAGCGCCTGGAGGCGCTGGTCGACTTCATGCACGCCGAGGCGGACGCGGGGCATCCGGCCTTCGCCCGCCATGTCGCCGAGGGTCACGACCTGCGCTACCGGACCGACGCCCGCTGGGCCTTGAGCCAGTTCTCAGATCTGGGATACATTCCCTGATGTGGGAGATGCCAACTTCGACGCGCGCCTTGCCGCGCGCCTGACCCGGCTGCGCGCCGGACACGAGTGGTCGCTGGACCAGCTCGCCGAGCGGACCGGCGCCAGCCGGTCCACCCTGTCCCGACTGGAGCGCGGCGAGATCAGCCCGACCGCCTCGCTGCTGGGCCGCCTCTGCGCGGCGTACGGCATCACCATGTCCTGGCTGCTGGCCGAAGTCGAGGCCGAGCCGCCGCAGCTGCTGCCCGCCTCGGAGCAGCCCGTCTGGCGCGACGACGCCTCCGGCTTCGTCCGCCGCCAGGTCTCCCCGCCGCTGCCCACGCTGCGCGGGGAGCTGATCGAGGCACGGCTCGCCCCCGGCGCGGACATCGCGTACACGGAGCCGGCCGTGCGTGGGCTGGAGCAGCACATCTGGCTGCTGGAGGGCCAGTTGGAGATCACCGCCAACGACCGGACCTCACTCCTGCGGCCGGGCGACTGCCTGCGCTTCCGCCTCTGGGGCTCCTCCCGGTTCCGGGTGCCCGGGGACGCAGAGGCCCGGTACGTCCTGGCCGTGGTGCTGCCATGACGATCCGTCAACTCGACGCCGACGCCTACACCGCGGCGCTGCCCGCGCTCGGCCGCCTGCTCGCCGACACGGTCGCCGCAGGCGCCTCGCTCGGCTTCGTCCACCCCTTCGACGCGCCCGCCGCACAGGCCTGGTGGGCCGATCTCAGCCCAGCGGTCGCGGCCGGCAGCCTGCGCGTGTGGGGAGCCCACGACGGGACCGGCGACCTCGTCGGCACGATCAGCCTGGCCCTGCCGTCCAAGCCCAACGCCCGGCACCGGGCCGAGATCGTGAAACTGATGGTCCACCCGCGCGCCCGCGGTCGCGGCCTCGCCCGCACCCTGCTGGACACCGCGGAGGCCGCCGCCCGCGGGGCGGACGTCTCCCTGCTCGTCCTGGACACCGAGACCGACAGCCCGGCGGACCGGTTGTACGCGGCGACCGGCTGGACCCGCTACGGCCTCGTCCCCGCCTACGCCGCGTCGCCCGACGGCACCCTGAAGGACTGCTCCTTCTACTACAAGCAGCTGCGCACTCAGTCGGGCTGACCCAGGCGCACGTGCTCCACGTGGTACAGCGCCTGGTCGAGCAGCGCCGCCACGTGCTGGTCGTACAGCGAGTAGATCACCGAACGCCCCTGGCGCTCGCGGACCACCATGCCGAGATTGCGCAGCAGGCGCAGCTGGTGCGAGCAGGCCGACTGCTCCATGCCCACCTCGGCTGCCAACTCCGAAGCGGAGAGCGGGCCTTCGCGCAGCCGGGAGAGGATCAGCAACCGCGAGGGCGTGGCCAGGGCCTGGAGCGTCGTCGCCACCTGCTCAGCCGTGGGCGCGTCCAGGCGCGTGCGCGGGACCTGCTCCGCAGGTGCTGCTCCATGGCCCATGCCGACCATCGTACCGAGGGCACCCAGAACTGAAGGATTGAATCCTTGTTCATACGTTCCTGTAGCCTGGGCCCATGTCCGCCCAGGCCACCCTGCTCCAGACCCCGGCCCCGCCGGCCGCCCCGCCCGCGGCACCCCGCCGCACCCGAGTGCTCGCGCTTCCCGAAGCCCGCTGGGCGGCCGCTGCCCTGGTGCTCTTCCTCGTGGCGCTGCCCTTCCACCTGCTCGGGGCACCGGCCTGGACCTGGGGACCGCTCTACGCCCTCGTCTACGCCGCCGGCGGCTGGGAACCCGGCTGGGCCGGACTGCGGGCCCTGCGGGAACGGACCCTCGACGTCGACCTGCTGATGGTGGTGGCCGCACTCGGAGCGGCCGCGATCGGCCAATTCCTCGACGGGGCGCTGCTCATCGTCATCTTCGCCACCTCCGGCGCCCTGGAGGCGCTGGCAACCGCCCGCACCGCGGACTCGGTACGCGGCCTGCTCGACCTCGCACCCGCCACCGCCACCCTGCTCCGCCCCGACGGAAGCGAGGAGACCGTCCCTGCCGAACGCCTGCGCGTCGACGACACGATCCTCGTCCGCCCGGGCGAACGCATCGGCGCGGACGGCATCGTGCTCGACGGCGCCGGCGACGTCGACCAGGCAGGCATCACCGGCGAGCCCATGCCCGCACCGAAGGAACCCGGCAGCGACGTCTTCGCCGGAACCCTCAACGGCGCCGGCGCCCTGACCGTCCGCGTCACCCGCGACCCCGCCGACTCCGTCATCGCCCGGATCGTCGCCCTGGTCGAGGAGGCGTCCGAGACCAAGGCGCACACCCAGCTCTTCATCGAGAAGGTCGAACAGCGCTACTCCCTGGGCATGGTGGCCGCCACCCTGCTGCTGTTCCCGCTTCCCCTCGCCTTCGGCGCAGCGCTCGCCCCCACACTGCTGCGGGCCATGACGTTCATGATCGTCGCCTCCCCCTGCGCCGTCGTCCTGGCCACCATGCCGCCGCTGCTGTCGGCCATCGCCAACGCCGGCCGCCACGGCGTCCTGGTCAAGTCCGCCGTCGTCATGGAACGCCTCGGACAGATCGACGCGGTCGCTCTCGACAAGACCGGCACCCTGACCGAGGGCACACCCCACGTCGTCTCCGTCCGTCCCCTCGGCCACCTGACAGCCGATCAGGTCCTCACGCTGGCAGCCTCCGTCGAGCACGGCAGTGAACACCCCCTCGGCCGCGCCATCCTGAGCGCCGCCCGCGACCGCGGACTCGCCGTTCCACCGGCCCACGACTTCACCGCCGAACCCGGCATCGGCGTCACCGCCCGGGTCAACGGCGCACACGTCACCGTCGGCCGCCCAGACCGACTCGCCCCCGAGCTGACGACCGCTCAGCAGACCAACACCCAGGTGGTGGTCCTCCACGATGACCGTCCGGTCGGCCTCCTCCACCTCAGCGACCGGCTGCGCCCGGACGCCGCCGCCACCGTCACCGCACTCGCCGCCGCCACCGCACGGCCGCCCCTTCTCCTGACCGGGGACAGCCCGGAAGCAGCGGCCCACCTGGCCGCCGGTGTCGGCATCACCGAAGTGCGCGCCGGACTGCTCCCGCAGGACAAGGTCGCCGCCGTCCGCGAACTGGGCGCCGCCGGCCACCGGGTCCTCGTCGTCGGCGACGGCGTCAACGACGCCCCCGCCCTCGCCGCCGCGCACAGCGGCATCGCCATGGGCCAGGCCGGCTCCGACCTGGCACTGGAATCCGCGGACGCCGTAGTGGTCCGCGACGAACTGGCCGCCGTCCCCCGGGTGGTGGCCCTCTCCCGCCGGGCCCGCCGCCTGGTCGTCCAGAACCTCTGGATCGCCGGCCTGTTCATCACCGGCCTCGTCGTGTGGGATCTTGTGGGGACCCTCCCCCTGCCCCTCGGCGTCGCGGGGCACGAGGGCTCCACCGTCGTCGTCGGACTGAACGGACTGCGGCTGCTCCGCGAGTCCGCCTGGAGGAACGCGTGACCCAGCCCACCGTGGTGCTGTGCCGGGGCTGCTGCTGCGGCACCGGCAAGATCCCCGGCGTCGACCACACGCGGCAGCTCCAGGAACTCCGCGCCGCCTGCGCGGGCACCGCGCGCTTCCGCGTCGTGGACTGCCTCGACGCCTGCGAGCACGCCAATGTCGTCGTGGTGCAACCCACCCCGTCGGCCCGCGCCGCCGGCGCCCGCCCGGTCTGGCTCGGCCTGGTCAACGACCCCGAAGCGACTGCCGACATCGCCACCTGGACAGCCGCCGGCGGCCCCGGCCAGGCCGACCCTCCCGGCATGCTCGACCTCTACGTCTTCTCCCCGTCCCGCCGCATCCGCGCCGCGCTCGACACCGACTGACGCCCGAGCGAGCCCCCGCGATCCGCGCAGGCATCGCCAGCCGGAACCTCCGGGAACGGCCCGCCCGGCCACACCGCCGTGGCGGGTTGGCGACCGCCCCGCCCCCACTCTCGCGAACCCGCCACCACCCCACCGGCTGCCTGCCGCCGACCCCCGCCAACATGGCGGGTTGACGACACTCGAGGCACCACTCTCGCCAAGCCGCCACCACCCCACCAGGTCCCGCCCGGCCGCCCGTACTCCGACGGCCACGCGCCACCGGC
>NZ_JBHSQJ010000008.1:0-7999 GCF_042658505.1 Streptacidiphilus monticola
GGCGTGGGTGGGGGTGAGCCACTGGCGGGGGAAGGCGGCGAGGCCGCCCGGGGGGAGGGGGAGGAGGGCGAGGAGCCCCAGCAGGGCGATGGCGGGGCCGGTCGGCAGGGCGGTGAGGAGCGCCGCGGCGAGGAGTGCGCCCACCGCGCTGTCGGGGCCCAGGACGATGACCGCCGCGAACCAGACCAACCCCTGGACCGGGTCGAACGCCGAGGCGTCGAAGGCCTGGCCCCCCAGCGCCAGCAGGCCGCCGCCGAGGGCGGCGAGGGCCGCGCCCAGGACGAACGCGCCCAGCTTGAGCCGGGGGACCGCCACGCCCGCCGCCGCCGCGCCGGGCTCGTGGTCGCGCATCGCGCCCAGCGCACGGCCGGTCGGACCGCGGCGCAGCAGCCGAACGACCGTCAGGGCGCAGAGCAGCAGGGCGAGTTCGAGGCCGTAGAAGAAGCGGTCGTCGGCCAGCGGGCCGCCGGTGCCGCGGTCGAGGACCAGGCCGCCCGTCAGGTCGGGCTGCTCGAAGACCAGGCGGCTGAACGCCGTTCCCACCGCGAACGTGGTCAGCGCCAGCGCCAGCCCCCGGCGGCGGATGGCGGGCCAGCCGACGAGCAGGCCGAGCGGGGCGGCGATCAGCACCGCGCACGCCAGGGCGAGCAGCGGGGGCATCGACGCGGCCAGCGCCCCGGTCAGCAGTGCGCCGACGCCCGCGTAACCCGCCTGGCCCAGGGAGATCTGGCCGCCGTAGCCGGTGACCACCACGACCGACAGCAGGACCAGCGCCAGCGCCGGCACCTGCAGGGCCGCGCGAAGGTCGTCGGGGCGGAAGGCGAAGGGGATCAGCAGCAGCGCCATGACCGCGACGCGGACCGGGAAGAAGCGGTCCGCGTCGTCGGCCGGGATCGGCGGACCGGGGGGCACCGGCCGTGTCTCGCTGCCGCGCGGAAGCAGCCACAGCCCGCCTGCCAGCAGGGCCAGCACGAAGACGTTGGCGCTGACCGCATGCCAGGTCGGGGACTGAAGCTGCGTCAGTTCGCTCTGCACGACGCCCAGGAGCAGCGCCGAGACCACCGCCAGCGTGAGGCTGCGCAGCCCAGCGAGCACCGCCACCGCGACCGTCTCCATCACCAGCAGCGGCAGCCCGAAGGGGTCGAGCCGCAGTTCGGGGGCGAGCAGCGCCCCGGTCAGGCCGGCCGTGAAGGCGCTGAACGCCCAGCCGACGCTGGAGACGCGGTCCGCGTCCACGCCCGCCAGCTCGGCCAGGCCGCGATTGTCGACGACCGCGCGGACCTGGCGGCCGAAGCCGGTGAACCGGCTGACCGCGGCCACTCCGGCCGCCAGCACCAGCACCACCCACAGGGCGCTGAACGGCAGCACCTTCGGCGCGTCCAGCCGGGGCACCGGTCCCCAGAGCAGGTAGGCGGCCCCGACCAGCAGCACGAACACGCCCAGGCAGGCGACCAGCAGGTGCACCGTCCCGGCGCCGCGCCGCTGCAGCCGCCGGAAGACCAGGGCGTCCAGGGCCCAGCCCAGGCCCGGAGCGAAGACCAGCAGGCAGGCGCAGAGCGCGAGCGGGCGTGGCCAGTGCCAGACCACCACGCACTGGCGCAGCGCGTACGCGGTGACCATGGCGATGGCGCCCTGCGCCAGGTTGAGCACGCCGGTGGCCCGGTAGCAGACGACCAGGCCGATGCCCGAGAGCGCGGCCGCGCTGCCCACGGCGATGCCGGCGAAGGCCAGTTCCACCGTCAGCGGCGCCGACATGTCAGTGTTCCCGCGGGTCGCACAGCGGGCAGGGGCGCAGTCCCTCCGCGGCCTCCAGCGGGCGAACGTCCTGGCGGCCGTGGAGCAGCAGGCAGCCGGCGCGGTGGAAGGTCCGGCCCCCGGGGACGAGGTAGAAGCCGGGCTCGCCGTCGGCCGGCGGCGCGTCGTCGGCGCCACCGCTCGGTGGACCGCTCGCTGCCGGAGAGGCGGCGCGCTGCTCGGCCAGCAACTGGGTGAGCAGGTCCAACTGCCGTTGCAGTTCCGCCAGTCGGGCCTCCTGCTGCTCTGCGTGCCGATCGGGCCCGGAGCCGCCCGCCAGCAGCACCGCCGCGGCGATCACCAGTGCCGCACCCGGGACGGTGGCGGAGGCGAGGTAGGGGAGCTGCCGTTCGGCGTAGCGCTCACCGGAGATCCCGTACCAGCCGAGGACGAGCAGGGCCGCCCCCGCCGCGCCCGCGAGCCAGCCGAGCCGCACCCGCAGCCGGGCCGGTCGGGGCGGACGTGGCACCTCCATGCCGTCCAGCAAAGCACAAGGTCGGGCCGGTGCTCCATGCCTGCACGCGCGTCGGAAGCGGTCGGCCGCGTTCCGGAGCGGCCCAGGGCACGGCACTGTCACGGTCACCCATCGATCCCGTTCCGTCCGGGTGCGTTGTCGATGGGGAGGTCTAGCGTGGAAACGACCTGATTCGCGCTCAGTCGGGTGGTGACGATGCCATGTCCGATGCACGGTCCTTCAGAAGCCGACGCGGGGCCCGCGCCGTGCTCCAGGCGCTGCTGGCCGTCGCGGTACTGCTGATCGCGGCTGCCTGCTCCAGTTCGAGCAGTTCGAAGTCCGCGGTCAACCCGACCGTCGGCGCCACCGGTGCGAGCGGCGGGGCGCAGACCGGTGCGAGCAGCAGCGCGGCCGCCCCCTCCTCGTCCGCGGCCGCCGCCGCGCCCTGCGGGACGGGCGCCGCGCCGAAGGTGAGCGGCACCGGGCCGGCCGACCCTGCGGCCGCGGCGCAGCAGATCTCCGCGAACTGGGCGAAGTTCTTCAACCCGGCCACCCCGGCCGCCGAGAAGATCGGCCTGCTGGAGAACGGCACCGCCTTCGCTCCGGTGCTGCACGCCTTCGGCGGCAACTCCCTTGCCGCGCACGCCTCCGCCACCGTCACCGCGGTGCAGTTCAGCTCCGCCACCGCGGCCGGGGTGACGTACAACCTGTGCGTCGGCGGGCAGCCGCAGATACCCGGGGCCTCCGGGCACAGCGTGCAGCACAACGGCGTCTGGCAGGTCTCCGACTCCACGCTGTGCGGCCTGCTGAAGCTGAGCGGCAGCTCGGCCGCCGCGGTCCCCGGCTGCTCCTGACCCCGTGCGGTCGCGGTCCGGGATCGCCGCCCGGCTCGGCGCCCTGGGCGCGGTCCTGCTGCTGCTCGCCCTCGCGGGCTGCGGCAGCAGGCTGCCGGAACGGGACTTCGAGCCGGGCGGCACCGGCCCGGGCAGTGGCGGGCCGGCCGCGCCGCCGATCACGGTCGGCGTGCTCACCTCGGTGAGCAGCCCGCTCGGCGCCGAGGCCTTCGCCGGGCCCCGGTACGGCGCGCTCGCGTTCTTCCAGGCGCTGGACGCCAAGGGCGGTCTGGCGGGCCGTCAGATCCGGGTGGTCACCTGCGACGACGAGGGCTCGGGCCTGGGCGACCAGCGCTGCGTCCACCAACTCCTGGACCAGCAACACGTGGTCGCGCTGGTGGCCACCAGCGTCCTCGACTACGCGGGCGCGGCCCACGTCAGCGCGAAGGGCGTGCCCGACATCGGCGGCCAGCCCATCGACACCGCCTACGACCGCTATCCGCACCTGTACGCCATCAACGGCAGCGACGAGCCGCGCGACGGTCGCGCCGTCGGCTGGAACGGCGTGCAGTACCAGACCACGGAGGTGTACCGGTACTTCAAGCAGAAGCTCGGGCTGAGCCGGGCCGCCGTGGTGGCCTACAACCAGGCGGACTCGGCCCGTTACGCCGCCCAGGTGGCGCAGGGGCTGCGCGCCGAGGGGTACCAGGTGCTGTCCGAGACGGTGGACTTCGCGCTGCCCGGCTTCGCCGCCGTCGCGGCCGCGATGAAGCACGCCGGGACGCAGCTGGTGCTGGACGCGCTGGACACCCGGGGCAATGTCGGCCTGTGCCAGGCGATGGCCGCCGCGGGCGTGCGTCCGACGGCCAAGGTCACCAACGTGCAGAACTGGTCCGAGCAGGTGCGCACCGACTACGCCCAGGTCCCCCAGTGCCGCCAGGAGCTGTGGGCCACCTCGGGCAGCCGCAACTACGAGGACACCGGATACGCCGCGGTCGCCGCCTTCCGGGCCGCCATGCAGCGGTACTACCCGCAGCGGGAGGGACTGCTGTCGCAGTGGGAGCTGGAGGGCTGGGCCGCCGCCCAGTGGTTCACGGACGCCGCCGCCTCCTGCGGCCGCACCGTCGACTCCGCCTGCGTGGACGCCTTCATGACGCGCCGTCAGCCCTACGACGCGCACGGCCTGCTCGTCCCCGCCTCCTTCGTCCCGAGCGCGTCTCCGCCGCAGGGGCCGCAGCACGCCTGCCTGGACGTGGCGCGCTGGCAGGACGCGGCCGAGGGCGGCCGCGGCGGCTGGGTCACCCAGGTGCCGGACATGGACGCCAACTGCTTCGACGTCCCCGCGCTGCCATACCGGCCGTGAGCGCTGCCGTACCGGCCGTGAGCCCTGCCGTACCGGCCCTGAGCCCTGCCGTCCCGCGCCCTACCGGCCCTGAGCGCTGACGCGCACGTGGTGCCGGACCTGACGGATCAGCGGCAGCGTGCTCGGATCCGGGCCGGTGCCGATGACGACGGTGGACAGGCTCATCGGCTGCGGGGTCACCGCGCGCAGCAGGATCCTGCCCTTGATGCCGGGGGGCTCCACGCCCTTCTCCGGCGCGCCCAGGGTGTAGACGGCGGTGGCGTGCGGGGCCAGCTGCTTCGGGCCGGCCAGCACCGCCCAGTAGTCGGAGATGGTGGAGCCGGTGCTGGTGGCGAAGTGCGGGCTGAGCTGGGCGCCGGTGGTGTTGGTCACCTGGACCTGAAGCCGTGTCAGCACCCCGGTGAGCGCGCGCAGTCCGCTGCCCTCCCGGCCCTCGACGGCCTGGACGCTCATGGTCAACGGGGGCGGCGTGGCCACCGCGACCAGCAGGCAGACGAGTGACGGGGCGAGCAGCACCGGCACCAGCAGGGTCCGCACCGTGCGGCTGCGCAGCCAGCCCATGCGCGGATGCCAGGCCCGGTCGAAGTCGGCGGCCCCGACGGTGGCGGCGGCCATCACCCACAGCGGCACCGTCAGGTCCCAGTAGTCCTGCTGCGAGCGGGTGGACAGGTAGAACACCACCCAGGGCATGACCGTGACGGCGGGGCCCAGCCGCCGCGGGAAGACCACCAGCAGGACCAGCATCGCCATGCCGAACAGCAGGCCGCCGGTGCTGTACAGGTGCAGCGCACCGCTGCCCGAGGTGAGGAACTGCGAGATGCCGACCACGCCCTGGCCGGCGGGGATGGCCTGCTGCACCAGGGGGGTGAGGATGCCCAGCAGCCAGGCGTGCGGCCCCTGGAGGACGAAGGGCAGGTTGATCACCAGGAAGACGCCGAGGGCGATGCCGCTGTACCGCAGCACCACCAGCGCCGCCTGACGGGCCGGCAGCTCCCCGCGGCGGATCATGAACAGCCCCACGGCGAGGAACGGCGCCAGGAACCACGTCAGTTGGTGGAAGCACGCGGCGATGCCGAGGGAGGCGGCCTGCGCGCTGCCGCGCACCCCGAGGCGACCGCCGGCCCCGGTCCGGTGCCAGTAGGCCACGGTGAAGATGAGGAACGCGAGCTCCATGCAGCCCGGGTAGCCCATCTGCGCGTAGTTGGGCAGCCAGCCCAGCCCGTAGCAGACGATCACGGCGACCGGCCGCCACGAGGGCGGCAGCAGCAGGAACATGACGACCGAGGCGACCAGCAGCATCACCGTGGCGGCGATCCCCGCCGACGGGTGGCTCAACCCGAGCCGCATCGGAATCGCCGTCAGCACCGGCCCCAGCGGCGGGTAGTCGAGGCCGGTGGCGGCGCCGCCGTCCATCAGCGGGGTGGTGCCCACGTGGTAGAGCTTGAAGATCTCCGGCCAGTGGGTGCCGTAGATGTGGCCATGGTGCAGCAAGGTCCGCGCCGCGCTGTGCACCAGCGCGCCCTCGTCGGTGCCGTAGTAGACCCGCCCGCCCGAGGTGCCGTGCGGCGGCTGCGCGGCCGTCACCGTGTAGAAGCGGTTCAGGCACTCCAGCGCGGCGATCCCGAGCAGGGAGGCGTCCAGCAGCGTCATCGCCCGCCGGGTGCGCACCGCGAGGGCGAGCACCGCGATGGCCAGCAGCCCGCCGAAGTAGAGGATGACGGCGAGCGCGTGCACGGGCTGGTTGACCGCGCTGCGGTTCCACACGTCCCGGGCGCCGATCAGCATGGACGCGCAGCACAGCACCGTCAGCAGCCGGTTGACCTGCGCGGGCGGGAGCCGGTGCGCGGCCTTCGCCGCGCCCTTCCGCGTCGGCGCGGCCGCTGCCTGCGCCGCGGCGTCGGCCTCCGGGGCCTGCGGGCGCTGCGGTGGGTCGTCGGTGGCGGACGTCAGCGAACTCACGCCGGAATCGTGGCACTTCGCGATGAACGCCGATTTGCCGAAGATTCGGTGCCGGTTCGGAGTTGCACCAGAGCTGAGCAGGGAGAACACGCCTGGAAGCAGCCGTTCCGCGACACCTGTTTCTCACCCGTTCGGGCGGCGCCCCGTACATCTGAGCAGGCCCGTGCGGGTGGTGCCGGGTCGCGCGGGTGAGAATGGCGTCCGAGCGCGGAGGAACGGAGCGGGCATGGGTGAGGACGAGTCGGCGGCCAATCCGGTGGGGCACCTGGTCGAGCTGCTGGACCTGGAGCAGATCGAGCTGAACATCTTCCGCGGCCGCAGTCCGGAGGAATCCCTGCAGCGGGTCTTCGGCGGCCAGGTGGCCGGCCAGGCGCTGATCGCGGCGGGCCGCACGGTCGACCCGGGCCGCCCGGTGCACTCGCTGCACGCGTACTTCCTGCGACCGGGCACGCCGGGCGTGCCGATCGTCTACACCGTGGACCGCATCCGCGACGGCCGCTCCTTCACGACGCGCCGGGTGCTCGGCGTACAGCAGGGCCGGACCATCTTCGCCCTGACGGCCGACTTCCACCTGCCCGAGACCGGCCCCTTCGAGCACCAGGTGGCCATGCCCGACGTCCCGGATCCGGAGTCGCTGCCGAGCGCGCTGGACGAGGTCGGCTCCGTGCTGGGCGAACTGCCGCCGTTCATCTCGCGCCGCCAGCCGTTCGACCTGCGGTACGTGGACCGGCTGCGGTGGACGAAGGACGAACTGGGCGGGGTCGAGCCCCGCAGTGCGGTGTGGCTGCGGACGGTGGGCAAGCTGGTCGACGACCCGCTGGTGCACGCGTGCGCGGTGACGTACGCGAGCGACATGACCCTGCTGGACGCGGTGCGCGTGCCGGTGGAGCCCCTGTGGGGGAAGCGGCACTTCGACATGGCGTCGCTGGATCACGCCATGTGGTTCCATCAGCCCTTCCGGGCGGACGAGTGGCTTCTCTACCAGCAGCAGTCCCCGGTGGCGGTGG
This sequence comes from Streptacidiphilus monticola, assembly GCF_042658505.1. NCBI lineage: Bacteria > Bacillati > Actinomycetota > Actinomycetes > Kitasatosporales > Streptomycetaceae > Streptacidiphilus > Streptacidiphilus monticola. The sequence continues at coordinate 7,411 of NZ_JBHSQJ010000008.1, forward strand.
GCGGGAGGGGTCTGGCGCACGGTCAACTCTTCACCCGGGACGGGCGGTTGGCCGTCTCCGTGATGCAGGAGGGCTTGTTCCGCGCCCTGCCCAGGTAGCAGCGTGGGGCTCCTGCCGAGGTGCGGCTCCGCCGCGGGGCGACGCGAGCAACCATGCAGCCCCGTCAGGGGCGCGAGGAACCGCGCGGGCAACACACCACCCGGGAAGGTCCGGCCGGCAGATGGAGACGAACCTCCCTCAGTGGTCGGCTGGTCGCGCAGTTCCTCGTGCGCTTGAGGGGGCGTGCCGCTCAGCGCAGGGAGGCGACGACTTCGGTCACGAGGGTGCTGGTCAGGCCGGCCGCGGCGTGGGTCGCGGCCGTGGCCGAGTCGTGGGCCGCATCCGGGGCGTCGAGGAGGGCATGGGCTCGGGCCAGCGCGGCGTGCAGGAGGGCAACGGCGCGCAGATCCCACGCCGGGGTCGTCGCGAGCGCGGCTTCAGCCGCCCTTCGGGCGCCGGGGGCGTCGCCCAGGGCGAGGGCGCAGAACGCCGCCGTCGTCGCCCCGGCCGGCCCGGCGAGGGCGAGGTGGGCGGCGACCGCCTCCGCCTC
>NZ_JBHSQJ010000008.1:8035-24103 GCF_042658505.1 Streptacidiphilus monticola
GCCTCGCCGCGTTCCGCGGCGAGGCGGGCGGCTGCCGCGTGCCACGCGGCCGAGCGGCCCGCGCCCTGGCGTGCCGCGCCGAGCACGTCCGACGACGCGTCCAGCTCGCCGCAGGCGAGCAGGTGTTCGGCGAGCGAGACCAGGACCGCGCCGCCCAGTTCCCGGTCGCCGGCCTGGTGGGCCATGTTCAGCGCGAGCACGTGGTAGCGGCGGGTCAGGCCGTGGCGCGGAGTGTCCGCGGTGTGTCCCGCCACGGCGAGCACCGCCTCCCCCGCCGCGCGGAACAACTCCCGTCCCAGCGCCGTGCCGTAACGGCCTGTCAGCACCGGGGCGAGCGTGCTGAGCAGGTACTGCACGGCGGGACGCCGGGCCGCGCCGCCGCCCTGGCGGCGGGCGAGTTCGTCGAAGAGGCGGGCCTGCGCACGCAGGTTGACCAGATCGGCCTCGGTGACCTGGCGGCGGCCCCGGTTGCTGGGTGCGGGCGCGGGGTCGGAGACCAGCCAGCGCAGCACCGGCGTGCTCAGGGCCGCGGCCGGGATCTCCTGTTGGGTGGAGGGGGCATCGTCCAGGTCGGCCCGCCACAGGGCGCGGGCGCCGCCGGCGACCGCCGCCGGGGTCTCCACGAAGGCCGCGTAGCCGACCGGCGGTTCCTCGGCGCGGTCGGCCATGCCGATGTCCGCTGCCGTCACGATCCGGCCCAGCCGCTCGGCCAGCACCTCGGCGATCACCTCGGGCGGCACCGAGCGCGAGCTGTGCCCGTCGCACCAGCGCCGCACGTTGTTGTGGGTGCACCGGGCGGGCAGGCCGCGGCGGGCCAGTGCCTCGCGGACGGAGCGCGCCAGGGCGAGGCGGGAGAAGCCCGCCTCCTCGATGAGCAAGGAGAGTTGGACGTTGGGGCGCCGCGGTGTGGCGGCTGACCCTGGTCCGGTGCCGACGGTCGCCTTGATCACCCGCCCGACTCTATCGCTCACCTGCGCGGGGTTCGAAACGCGCATCGGGGGAGATCGGGGGAGCAACTGTGTGCGTACCAGTGGCGAAGTGTGCCCCCTGTGTGCACTGGCTCCGGAACGTCCGGTTCTGCTTCCGTTTTTGCACATGTCGGTCGAGACCAGAAGCCGTCCGGGCGAGCCGGGCGAACAGCCCACGCTGCTGCGGGTCCTGTTGCAGCGTCAGGGCTGGGACACCTGGAGCCGCTTCGAGCTGCACTTCGACCAGGCCGCCCGGCGCGCCGCGCGCGAGCTGGGCAACCCCCGGCTCGGCACGGTGACCGCCTCGCGGGTGACCTTCAAGCGCTGGCTGGCCGGGGAGCAGGCCCCACGCGGCGACACGGCGACCGTGCTGGAGCATCTGCTCGGCGTGGACGTACAGGCGCTGCTCGCCCCCGCCCCCACGCGCGAGATCGTCCCCGCGCGCCCGCCGCACCCGGCGTCGCCCGCTGTGGCGCGCGCGCTCGACGCCGGATGGAGCAGCTCGTCGCTCAACCCCGTGGCGTCCGGTCCCGGCCTCGGCGGGGTCTGGCAGCTGCACGGCCGCACGCTGTTCGACGGGACCTTCGTCCCGGTCCAGCTGTACGAGGCCGCGTCCCAGGACGATGTCGTGCTGATCGGCCCCGAGGACCACCCCCACCTGCGCGCCTTCGTCCAGCCCACGCGGCGGGCGCTGCTGCTGGCGTCCCTCGCGGGGGCGGGCAACGACGAACTCTTCGTTCTCGACGCCGCCCACGGACGCCGCCACCTGGCCGTCGACCCGGTCGAGACGCTGCCGGTCCCGCTGGCCTACCGGCTCGACGACCTCAGCTACGCGCTGCTCTGGGCGGTGCTCAACGTGGACGACGCCCTCGGCGCCGACGACCACGAACTCGCGGCTGAGGAAGCCCGGTTGGTCCACCATCTGGACCACCCGCGGTCCGCGGTCGCCCGTGCGGCCGTGCCCGAGCTGTCCAACGTCGGTGCGGCCTGGCTGGGTTCGCGGTTCTGCGGCCTGCACACCGCCCGCCGCCTCGGGGCGCAGCCGCTCGACGAGGTGCAGGCCTGGAGTCGCATCCGCAGCGGCGAGGAGGCCGCCGCCTGGCTGCTGTTCCGCGGTGAGCAGGAGCGGATCGACCGCGCCGAGCGCCCGTCCGGGACGGCCGTCGCGCTCTGCCTCCCCGAGGCCCAGGTCAAGGAGAGCGAGCGCTACGAGCGGCTGCTGGTGCTGCTCGCGGCCGCCCGGATGGAGTCCGCGGGCGTCACCGTGCGGGTCTGCACGGAGCAGGAGTACGCACAGATGGACGAGTTCCTGCTGCTGCCCGGCCGCCGCGCCGTCGTGGCCAACTGGCTGCGCGCCGAGGGGGTCTGGCACGCCGACACGGTGGACTCCCGCCCGCAGCTGCGCGTCTACGCGCAGGCCGTGCAGCACGCCCGGGCAGCGGGCGTGGTCCGCGGCGCGGACCCGGCGCGCCGGTTGCGGGCCCTGGCCGGCTACCTGGACCTGGACTGGGCCTGGCTCACCGGCCGCTGCCGGGAGTTCGCGGGCTACGGACTGGCCGGAATGCTGCGCCCCCGCTCCCGTCTGGTCGACCTCGCCGGCGTCGACCGCGCCCTGCGCCACCTCGGCGCGATGAGCGGACTGTGACATGCCGTCAGCGGACAAACGATCGCCGAACGATCACATCGGCGGTGGCAACGATCGCTCCGCCCGGACAGGGTGGGATTGGCCTGATGTGCACATGATGCCGGTTGTGAAGCCTGTTGTACCCGCCCGTTGCAAGGACGTTGATGACTGACCTGCCCTCCGAGCGCACACGGCTGCTCCGCCTCACCGTCGCGCCCGCGGCCCTCGTCGCCGTCCTCGGCGGTGCCGCGCTCGCGATCCAGTACCTCACCGCCTCCGCTCCGTCCGCCGGCAGGACGACCGACGGGTCGTCACCTGCGGTCGGCCTGACGGTCATCGGCGCCTTCGCCGTGCTGACGGTCCTCGTGCTGGCCCTGGCCGCGCGCCGGGCCCGGCGCGCGGAACGTGAGGCACGCCGGCGGGAGGAAACGCGCGAGGCGCTGGTCCGCGACTGGGTGGCCCACTACTCCGCCGCCGTCGCGGCGGCCCGCGGCGAGCTGCGCGAGATGCTGCAGCAGGTGCTGCACGGCGGCCGGCCCGAACAGCCCGCCGCACCGGCCCCGGTGACGCCGGGTGACGCCTACGCCGCCCTCGACCAGGAGCTGCGGCTGCTGCACCACGAGGCCGCGATGGCCGTGCTGCACGCCTCGGCGCACCAGCAGGTCGAGGTGTTCGTCAACATCGCGCGGCGGCTGCAGTCCCTGGTCACCCGCTCGCTGCAGGAACTCGACGCGCTGGAGGGCGAGGTCGAGGACCCCGAGCTGCTCGGCGGCCTGCTCCGGGTGGACCACCTGGGCACCCGGCTGCGGCGCCACGTCGAGTCCCTGGCCGTGCTGGGCGGGGCGACCCCGCGCCGGATCGGCCGTCCGGTCGCCGTCTACACCGTGCTGCGGCAGGCGCTGTCGGAGATCGAGCAGTACGCCCGCGTCAAGATCCTCCGCCCGGTGGAGGGGACGCTCAAGGGCCACGTGGTGACCGACGTGATCCACTTGGTGGCCGAGCTCATCGAGAACGCCACGAACTTCTCCCGCCCGGAGACCCAGGTCCACGTGCGGGCCCAACTGGTCGCCGCGGGCCTCGCCATCGAGATCGACGACCGCGGCCTGGGCATCCCGCTGGAGGAGCGGGACCGGCTGGAGCGCCTGCTCACCCGCCCCGACCTGGTGGACCTGGGCGAGCAGCTGAAGGACGGCCGCATCGGCCTCTTCGTCGTCGCCCGACTGGCCCAGCGGCACGGCATCGCGGTGCGGGCGCAGTCCAACATCTACGGCGGCACGCAGGCCGTGGTGGTGATCCCGCTGGCCCTGCTGGAGACCGAGCCCGCGGCGCCGCCGGCGGCGGCGCCCCGTCAGGCCCCGGTCCGGACGGACGAGTTGCCCCGGCGTCAGGCCGCGCCGGCCGCTGCCGCGGTCGGCGCGGGCCGCTCCGCTGCGGGGACGTGGCGCGGCGAGGAGTCCGGCACGGCCGACTGGACCGGCGCGACAGCCGCTCCGCTCCCGGGGACGACGGGTGACTCCGGCGCCGACGCGCCCGTGATCGACTGGACCGGCTCGACCGCCTGGCGGGAGCCGAACTCCCAGGACGCCCGAACGGCCCACGGCGGGGGCGACTCCGCTTGGGCGAACGCCGGACAGGCCGCCGGAGCCTGGTCCGCGCAGCGGGGTGTCGGCTCCGCCGGGGCGGTGGGTGCGGTGCCGGATCCGGGTGCGGCTGACGCCGCGTCGGGCGGCCGGTCCTGGCCTCCGGCCCAGCAGCGGGGTGTCGGCTCCGCCGGGGCGGTGGGTGCGGTGCCGGATCCGGGTGCGGCTGACGCCGCGTCGGGCGGCCGGTCCTGGCCTCCGGCCCAGCAGCAGTGGACGGGCCAGGCGGCTCTCGAAGGCGGTGCGCAGGCCGGCGGTTGGCCCGCAACCCAGGGGCCGGACGCCAGTTGGTCCGGCAGCCCCGTCGTCGGCGCCCCGGGCGCCGGGACGCAGGCGGCAGGCGCCGAGCCCCACCACGTCGCGGGCACNAGTGGACGGGCCAGGCGGCTCTCGAAGGCGGTGCGCAGGCCGGCGGTTGGCCCGCAACCCAGGGGCCGGACGCCAGTTGGTCCGGCAGCCCCGTCGTCGGCGCCCCGGGCGCCGGGACGCAGGCGGCAGGCGCCGAGCCCCACCACGTCGCGGGCACAGCTTGGGCGGGGAGCACGGACAACGGCAGCGGAGCCGCCACGGCGGCGGTTCCCGGACCTGATGGGCGCAACGGCGCAGGCGTGGGCGGCAGTTGGTCTGGCTCTCCCACGGGCGGCCACCGACCCGCGCAGGCGACGGCCGGGGGCGCCGAGGGGCACCCAGCCCCAGGAGCGGGCAACGGTTGGTCCGGGGCCTCCGTCAGTGGCGGTTCGGCCGCCTACGGCGTGGCCAACGCCGCCGGAGCGGGCGGCAGCTGGTCCGCGCGAACGGGGGACGGCCGTCCGGCCGCAGGGTCGGAGCGTCAGAACGCCGCCGGTCACGCCGATCCCGCCGGTGCCGGGCGGCCCGGGGAGTCGGCCGGAGGGCCGGAGCAGGCGCGGGAGGCGCTGCCGGTGCGACCGAGGCCCGGTGTCGCCGCCGCGCCTGAGGAGGCGTCCGTCCCGCAGGCGTGGAACGCGCCGGTCGCGGGCGGGGGCTGGACGCCCGGCGGAGCCATGGAGCACGGGGGCTCCGGCACCGCGCCCGCGCCGGGCGCGGGCGAGCGGCCGCCGCTGCCCCGGCGCACCGGCAGCTACCTGGTTCCCGAACTGCGCGACCGGATCTCCCAGCCCGGCTCGGCCAGGCCCGGACCCACGCCCGACCTGATGGCCCGCTTCTCGCTCGGCCAGCAGCGTGCCGAGGACCCGGACCAGTGAGCCGCGAGTCCCACCAGAGTTCAACCCCCGTACCGTCCAAGGAGATTGACTTGACCACCGCCACGTCCCCGTCCGCGGGCCAGTCGGCCGACCTCGACTGGCTCCTGGAGCAGTTCGTGAAGCGGGTCCCGCACGCGCGCAGCGCCGTCGTCGCCTCGACCGACGGTGTGCGCAAGCACACGCACGGTCTGGGCGTCGACGACAGCGACCGCCTCAGCGCCATCGCCACCGGACTGTTCTCCCTCGGCAAGGGCATCGGCCACCTGCACGGCCAGGCCGGCGGCGAGGTCCGGCAGGTCGTCGTCGAGCACGACGGCGCGCTGCTGTTCGTCTCGGCCGCCGGCGCGGGCGCGGTCCTCGCCGTGCTGGCCTCCGGCGAGGCCGACCCGGCCCTGATCGGCTACGAGATGGCCCAGTTGGTGAAGAGCGTCTCCGGCTACCTGTCCACCCCGCCGCGCGGGGCCGGACTCTGAGGCCTCCGATGAGCCCGGAGGACTACCCCGGCGACGACCCCTGGGTCGACGACGAGCTGCCCAAGCTGCGCCCGTACGTCGTCACCGGGGGCCGCACCCAACCCAGCCGCAGGTTAGAGCTGGCCTCGATGCTGCGGGCCGGTCGGGCCGGCAGCCCGCACGGCCTGGACGCGGAGCACGCGCAGGCCGTCGACCTGTGCCGGGTGTTCCCGCGCTCGGTGGCCGAACTGGCCGGCACCCTGCGCCAGCCCGCGCAGATCACCAAGGTGCTGCTGTCCGACCTGCTGGACACCGGGGCGCTGGTACTGGCGTCCCCGGCGAAGGCGGCCGACCCCAAGGACCCACGACTTCTGGAGCAGATCATTGCCGGCCTTCGCGAGCTCTGACGACGACCTCACCGCGATGAAGATCGTGATCGCGGGCGGCTTCGGCGTCGGCAAGACCACCATGGTCGGTGCGGTCAGCGAGATCGAGCCGCTGACCACCGACGAGACGCTGACCACGGCCAGCCTCGGCACGGACCGGCTGGAGGGCGTCTCGGGCAAGACCACGACCACCGTCAGCATGGACTTCGGGCGGATCACCCTGGCCTCCCGGAAGATCGTGCTGCTGCTGTTCGGCACGCCCGGGCAGGAGCGGTTCTGGTTCATGTGGGACGACCTGGCGCTGGGTGCGATCGGCGCGGTGGTCCTCGCCGACACCCGGCGGCTGCTCGACTGCTTCGCCGCGGTCGAGTACTTCGAACTGCGCGGCATCCCCTTCGTCGTCGCGGTCAACGAGTTCGACGGCGCGTACAGCTACAGCCCGGAGGAGGTCCGCGACGCCCTGGAGCTCAAGCCGGACGTGCCGGTGCTGCTGTGCGACGCCAGGGACACGGTGTCCGGGCGCCAGGTGCTGCTGACCCTGCTGGAGTACGCCTACCGGCTCTCCCTTTCTGGAGTGTGAGGAATCCGATGAGTACCTTCGACCCGGAGACGGGTCGGCACCTGCTGGCCCCCGAGGACGCGGAACTGCCGCGGCGGCAGCAGCGCCTGGCCGAGCTGGGGCTCGGCGACGGCGTGCCGATCGCGGAGTTCGACGCCTTCGCGGCGGAACTCGCCGAGAAGGCGGCGGAGTTGACGGGCAGTTCGAGCACGCCCTACGCGATGGTCAATCTGATCACCGACCACCAGTACTTCGCCGGGCTGCACGTGCCGCAGCCCGCCTCCCCGGGCGCGGACGCCGCCCAGCCCGAGGTGGGGCGGGTGATGGACCGTCAGCACGGCTACTGCCCCCACGTGCTGGACCGGCGCAAGGCCCTGGTGCTGGACGACGTGTGCGCGTACCCGCGCTTCGCGTCGAACGAGGTGGTGGACCTGATCGGCATCCGCACCTATCTGGGCGCCCCGCTCATCGACGAGGAGACGGGGACGACACTGGGCACCATCTGCATCGTTGACACCGAGCCCCGCCCCTGGGGCCGCGAGGGGCTGGAGTTCATCCGCGACTACCGCGACCGGCTGATGGACGAGATCCGCAAGCGGCAGGCCCCGCAGCAGCCCTGAGCGGCAGTCGGCGCGACGGCCCACCGCACCCCTGAGGGTGCGGTGGGCCGTCGCGTTTCCCGCCGGCCCGCCGCCCGCCGTCGCGCGTCAGTCGCGGAGCTGCTCCGCCGTCTCCTGGCCCTACGCCGGCATCCGGACCTTGTCCGACAGCCGCTCGCTCCACTGGCCGCGGTTGCGGCCCAGGGCGAACTCGGCCAGCCGCAGCCGCTGGACGTCGCTGGTGCCGGCCGGGGCGAAGATGTGGAAGGCGTCGCGCACGTAGCGCTCCACCGGTCGGTCCGGGAAGAGCCCGCAGGCGCCGTGGATCTCCATGGCCTGGCGGGCCGAGTCCAGGGCGTACTCGACGTTGACGAGCTTGGCGTTCTGCAGCTCCGCGTCGCAGGGCAGCCCGCGGTCCAGCAGGTGGGTGGCGTGGTACAGGGCGAGGCGGGCCGTCATCAGCCGGCTCTGCATCGCGCCCAGCTTCTGCTGGACCGCGCCCAGTTCGGCCAGCGGCGCGCCGTAGAGATGGCGCTTGGCGACGAACTCCGCGGTGTCCTCGACCAGGGCCTGGTGGATGCCGAGGGCCACCGCGCCGAGATTCGCGCGGCCGTACAGGATGCTGGAGGAGTAGGCCACCGCCAGGCCGTCACCCTCCTTGCCCAGCAGGTTGGTTGCGGGGATCCGGCAGTTCTCGAAGATCAGCTCGCCGAAGCTGAAGCCGTGCAGGCCCATCGACGGGCGGTGCGCGCCCAGGCGGAAGCCCGGCCTGTCGGCCTCGACGAGGAAGGCGGACAGGCCCGAGGAGCCCTCGCCGGTGCGCACCACCACGCCGTGCAGGTCGCCGACGTGGCTGTTGCCGACGAACACCTTGCTGCCGTTGAGCACGTACTCGTCGCCCTCGCGGCGGGCGCTCGCCTGCATGGCCAGGACATGGCCGCCGGAGTCGGGCTCGGTGACGGCGATGGTCGGCAGGCAGTCGCCGGAGGCGATCCGGGGCAGCCAGCGGGACTTCTGCTCCTCGCTGCCGAAGTGCAGGATCTTGGCCACGCCGAGCTGGGAGGCCTGCGCCATCGCGCCCATCGCCCCGCTGACCCGGGACAGCTCCTCGATGACGACGGTCTTGCCCACGTGTCCCAGCGCCATGCCGCCGTACTCGCGCCCGACGGTCACCGCGATCCAGCCCTGACGGGCGATCAGCCGCGACAGTTCGTACTGGACCCCGCGGTCCGCTTCCATGTCCGGGATCAGAGGCCGCACTTGGTGCTCCGCGAAGCGGCGCACCTCGTCACGCAGTCTCTCCTGCGCGGGCCCGGTGAAGTAGGCACCGACATCCACCCGGGTCTCCATGGGCAGCCCCTTCCAGCGACTTCGACTCAGTACGGCCGCGCGGCCCACTCCGTCGTGGCCTGCGCGCCCCACCCCCGTCGGCCTCTACCGTGACGACAAATCGCTTTCGTTGCAGCAGCGGGCCTGTTCGTTCCTGCATCGTTTTGACCGCCACCGATCGTTTCCAGCCGCGCTGTGCTGTCCGGTACTGATCGCTCCCGATGCACCGCACCCGAAGGAACGATCACCCAACGACCCCGAGGCGTGCTGGCGCCGACCGCCTCCCACGGAAATCCTCGGCGGACCCGGCCGCCGACCAGGCATCCTTGTGCCGCACTCGTCCTCGGCGGCGCCACCGGCCTCGGCACGGGGGAGCCTCGACCCGCGAGCGGGACCCGGCGCAGCGTCAGTTGGCGGTCCGGGCCGGGTCGTCGGCGCAAGCCGACCCGGGCGGGGCGGGCGCTGGTCCTCGGTTGCGGGAGACTGGACGACGGATACCGAAGGGAATGGGGGCAGCGGGGTGGGCGAGCCGGTGGTGCGGGTCGGGGACGAGGGGCCAGGGAGGACGCGGGGCGTGGCGACCGCGGCCAGTGGGGCGCTGATCGGGTCCGCACTCGGGGACGCGATGGGGTTTCCGACCGAGTTCCAGAGCAGCGCGCAGATCGACCACCGTTTCGGGCCGTGGCGGGAGCTGCCGCTGCCGGTGGTGGACGGGGTCGCGTACATCACCGATGACACGCAGATGGCCCTGGCCGTCGGCTTCGCCGTGCGGGACGCGCTCGACGCCCACGGGACGCTCGGCCCGGGCGGGTTGGAGCCGCTGCTGCGGGAGCGGTTCGTCGAGTGGTGGCGGTCGCCGGAGAACAACCGCGCGCCGGGCATGACCTGTCTGCGCGCCTGCGAGGGGCTGAGCCAGGTCGCCGCCTGGCAGGACGCCACGGTCATGGGTTCGAAGGGCTGCGGGGCGAACATGCGGGTGCACCCGCTCGGCCTGGTCCCCGGCCTGACGGCCGATCAGCAGGCGGGCGCCGCCCAGCTGCAGGCCGCGCTGACGCACGGCCACCCCACCGGGCTGGCCGCGAGCGACTTGACCGCGCAGGCGGTGCGGTTGCTCGCCGCCGGCACCGGGCCCGCAGAGCTGGTCGGCGAGCTGCGGGCCTACGCCGAGGCCAACTCGGCCCGCTACCACGCCCACTGGCTCGGGGACCTGGCGGACCGCACGCAGGACCCGGACCCCGTCTCGTTCAGCCGGCGCGGCTGGGCGGAGACCCTGGCCGCACTCGCCCGGCTGGAGGCGGCGCTCGCCGCCCCCGACCTGGACGCCGACCCCTGCCTGGCCACCGGGGACGGGTGGATCGCGGAGGAGGCCCTGGCCACCGGCCTGTACTGCTTCCTGCTGCTGCCGGACGACCCGGTCGCCGCCGTGCGCCGGGCGGCGCACTCGTCCGGCGACTCCGACTCCATCGCGGCCCTCACCGGCGCCTTCGCCGGAGCGCGGCACGGCCTGGCCGCCTGGCCGCAGGACTGGGTCGCGGCCGTCGAGCACCGGGACCAGCTCCTGGCACTCGGCGCCCGCTGGGACGCGGGCTGAGGCGCGCAGGAGGGTGGCCGGCCACCGGGGCCGCGGGCGGTGCCTATGATCGGGCGCATGGCTGAACTGCGCACCGAACGACTGCTCCTGCGCCAGTGGGAGGACCGCGACCTCGATCCCTGGGCGGCGATGAACGCCCGTGAGGAGGTGCGCCGCTACCTCGGGCCGGTCCTGACGCGGGATCAGGCCGCCGCGTCCGTCGCCCGGTTCCGCGCCGCGCTCGACGAGCGCGGCTGGGGCTGGTGGGCGGTGGAGGTCCGCGAGACGGGCCGGTTCATCGGTTTCACCGGGATGGACCCGGTGGACGACGACGTCCCGCACCTGGCCGGCGGCGTCGAGATCGGCTGGCGGCTCGCCCCCGACGCCTGGGGGCACGGGTATGCGACCGAGGGGGCTCGGGCGGTGGTCGGCTTCGCCTTCGAGACCTTGGGCCTGCCCGAAGTCCTGGCCATCACCGCCGAGGGGAACACCGCCTCGCAGGCGGTGATGCGCCGGCTCGGCATGACGGAGGACCCCGGTGCGGCCTTCGCGGACGAGTCCGCGCCGCCGGACAGCCCCTACCGCCGCCAGGTCGTCTACCGCCTGGAGCGGGCGGCGTCGTAGCCCGGCCCGGCGCAGCCGCGGGCGCGCCCCGGCGGGTGGGCCGGGGCGCCCGTGCGGGTGGGGCGGAGGTCAGGAGGCGCGGGCCGACGCGTCCCGGGCGGGCAGGGGGTCCAGGCCGAGGTGGTCGCGGAGGGTCGTGCCCTCGTAGTCCGCGCGGAAGACGCCGCGCTCCTGGAGCAGCGGAACCACCGTGTCGGCGAAGACGTCCAGTCCGCCGGGGGTGATGTGGGGGACCAGGATGAACCCGTCGCTGGCGTCCGCCTGTACCAGGTCGTTGATCTGCGTGGCCACCGACTCGGCCGTGCCGACGAAGGTCTGACGGGCCGTCCGGGCGATCACCAGCTCGCGGATGGACAGCTTCTCGGCCTCCGCCTGCTCGCGCCACTCCCGGGCCACCGCGAGCGGGTCGCGGAAGCGGCGGTCGCTGGCGCGGCCCTGGGAGATGCGCTCCTCGCTCACCAGCGGGTCGACCTCCGGCAGCGGGCCGTCCGGATCGTAGCCGGACAGGTCCCGGTTCCACAGCTGCTCCAGGAACCGGATCGCGGTGGCGCCGCTGACCTGTTGCCGCCGTACCTCCCGGGCCCGCTCCCGGGCGTCCGCGTCGGTGTCGCCGAGCACGAAGGTCGCGGCCGGGAGGACCAGCAGTTGGTCGCGGCGGCGGCCGTAGCGCTCCAGCCGGCCCTTGACGTCGGCGTAGAAGGCACGGCCCGCCTCCAGGGTGCTGTGGCCGGTGAAGATGGCGTCGGCACTGGAGGCGGCGAACTCGCGGCCCTCGTCGGAGTCCCCGGCCTGGAAGATCACCGGACGGCCCTGGGGGCTGCGCGGCACGTTGAACTGCCCGTGGATGTCGAAGTGCTGGTCGCGGTGGCGGAACGCCCCGGCCCGGGCGTCGCGCAGGAACCGGCCGGCGGCTTGGTCGGCGAGGATCTCGCCGCCGTCCCAGGAGTCGAAGAGGACCTGGGCCGCCGTCAGGAAGTTCTTCGCCCGCGCGTAGCGCTCCTCGGCCGGGAGGAATCCGCCGCGGCGGAAGTTCTCCCCGGTGAAGGCGTCCCAGGAGGTGACCACGTTCCAGGCGGCGCGGCCGTCGGAGAGGTGGTCGAGGGAGGCGAACTGCCGGGCCACCTCGTAGGGCTCGTTGAAGGTGGAGTTGATGGTGCCGGTCAGGCCCAGCCGTTCGGTGACCGCCGCCAGCGCGGCGAGCACGGTGAAGGTGTCGGGGCGGCCGACGACGTCCAAGTCGTAGATCTTGCCGCCCTGTTCGCGCAGGCGCAGGCCCTCGGCCAGGAACAGGAAGTCGAACTTGGCCCGCTCGGCGGTGCGGGCGAAGTGGGCGAAGGAGGAGAAGTCGATGTGGCTGCCGGCCGCCGGGTCGCTCCATACCGTGGTGTTGTTGACGCCGGGGAAGTGGGCCGCCAGGTGGATCTGCTTCAGGGGCTTGCTCATCGGTGGGATCCTCTCCGGACGTTCAGGCGGCGGCGTAGCGGTTGGCGGGGCGCGGCAGGCCGAGCAGCCCGCGCAGGGTGTCGGCCTCGTAGCCGGTGCGGAAGGCGCCGCGCGCCTGCAGTTCGGGCACCAGGCCGCGGGTGACGGCGGGCAGGTCGTGGCCGAGCACGGCCGGACGCAACCGGAAGCCGGTCAGCCCGGCGGCGGCCAACTCCTGCAGCCGGTCCGCCAGTTGCGCAGGCGTCCCGGTGAACACCTCGGCGTCGGAGGTGAGTGCGCCGCCGTCCAGGTCGTCCAGACGGGACAGCCGGTCGCGTGCGGCCCGCTCGGTCTCGTCGAGCAGCACCACCAGGTCGCCGAAGACGTGCAGCGTTTCGCCCCCGCGTCCGGCCCGCTCCTGGGCCTCGCGGATCTCGGCGACGATGCCGGGGACCTGCTCGGGGCCGTGCGGGGTGGTGAAGCGGACGTCGGCCGAGCGGCCGACCAGGCCGTAGGGGACGGTGGCGTGGGCGAGCGCGGCGACCACCGGCTGGCCCTGCGGCGGGCGCGGGGTGATCGAGGGGCCGCGCACCGAGAAGAAGCGGCCCTCGAAGTCGATGTAGTGCAGCTTCTCCCGGTCGATGAAACGGCCGGTGGCGGCGTCGCGGATCTCCGCGTCGTCCTCCCAGCTGTCCCAGAGCCGCCGCACCGCCTCCACCCAGTCCGCCGCCTCGTCGAACAGCTCGTGCAGCAAGGTGTCGAAGTCCGTGGGCAGTTGACGGCGGCCGAAGTGCGCGGCCTCGTTGCGGCGGCCGCTCACCTGCACCCGCACCCCGGCGCGGCCGGTCGAGACGTAGTCCAGGGTGGCGATCGACTTGGAGACGTGGAAGGGCTCGGTGTGGGTCGCCACGACGGTCGGTACGACGCCGATGTGGCGAGTCAGCGGGGCGACCCGGGCCGCGATCAGCGCGGCGTCGAGGCGGCCGCGCACCTGGTCGGTGCGATCGTCCGGCTCGAAGCGGTCGGCGGACTGGAGGCCGAGGCCGTCCTCCAGGGTGACGAAGTCCAGCAGGCCGCGCTCGGCCTCCTGGACGAGGCCGGCCCAGTAGCCGGCCCGGAACAGGTCGGCGGGACGGGCCTCCGGCTCCCGCCAGGAGGCGGGGTGCCAGCCGGTGCCGTCCAGGGCGACGGCAAGATGCAGGGGGCGCAGGGGAGTTGCGGGCATGGCAGGAACTGCCTTCCTCAGGGGGGTGGTCGCCGGGAATGCGGCTGTCGGCAGGGAAGCGCGCGGACCCGGCCACCGTGGGCGGGTGGCCGGGCCGAACCGGTGGAGGCGCCTGAACGGGCGTCAGGCGGCGGGCGTCACAGGTGCGTCAGGCGGTGACGGGAGCGCCGCAACAGAGGGCGGCGGCGACGCGCTGCAGGTCGATGTGCGCGCGGGAGACCAGGAGGACGGCGCGGCGGCGGGACTCGCCCGGCTGCTGCATCCTCAACACCTCCTGGTAGGTCTGCCGTGGACGTTACGCGAGGCCCCCGTCCGCTGGCAACACCGGGTTGCCCGCCCAGGAGGAGCCGGCGGGCAGTTCCTCCCCGCCCATGACCAGCGACGAGGAGGCGACCACGGCACCGGCGCCGACCCGTGAGCCGGGCAGCGCGATCGCGTGCGGGCCCAGCGTCGCGCCCGCCTCCAGCCGCACCGTGTCCAGCCGCATCAGCCGGTCGTGGAACAGGTGCGTCTGCAGCACCGTGCCCCGGTTGACGCTCGCGCGGGCGCCGATGGTGACGAGGTCGGGCTCCGGCAGCCAGTGCGTCTCCAGCCAGGCACCCCGGCCGATGCGCGCACCCAGCGAGCGCAGCCACCAGACGAGCATCGGGGTGCCCAGCAGTGCCGAGCCCAGCCACGGCATGGCCAGCGTCTCCAGGAAGCAGTCGAACAGCTCGTTGCGCCAGACGAACGGCGACCACAGCGGGTGCTCCCCGGCCCGGAAGCGGCCCATCAGCAGCCACTTGGCGGCCGTGGTCAGCGCCAGGGCGACGATGCCCAGCGCGGTCGCGACCACCGCGGCCGCCACCAGCGAGAGCGGCCACGAGTCGCGGTCCACCGTGAACTGCAGGGCGCCCAGGGCGAGATCGCCCAGCCAGGCGGAGGCCACCACCGGCAGCAGCCGGCACAGCTCCACCGCCGCGCGGGCGAGGACGAGACGCCGCGGCGGGTCGAAGGTGCGGGCCGGGTCGAGCTGCGCGGCCACGCGCGGCAGTGCCATCGGCGGGCGGCCGAGCCACGACGTACCCGGTCCGGCCCAGGCGGGAGCGTCCGAGAGCACGCCGACCAGGGCGCCGTCCGGCAGTTCGCGACCGGGGCCGACGATGCCGGAGTTGCCGACGAAGGCCCGCGTGCCGACCCTGCTGTGGCCCAGGCGCAGCCAACCGCCGCGCAGTTCGAAGGGTGCGACCAGGGTGTCGTCGGCCAGGAAGGCCCCGTCGTCCACCCGCAGCAGCGAGGGCATCCCGGAGACCGTCGACAGCTCGGCGCTGCGGCCCACCCGCGCGCCCAGCAGCCGCAGCCACGTCGGCGTCAACAGGCTGGCGTAGAACGGGAAGAGGGAGCCGCGCGAGCCTGCCACCAGTTGGTGGACCAGCCAGACGCACCATCCGGTGCGGCCGTGGGCCGGATGGAACCCCGGCGTGATCCCCCGACTGCACCAGCGGACCAGAAGGGCCACCAGCGCCGCGTAGCAGACGGTCGTCAGCACCGCCAACGGCGGTGTCAGCACGAGCAGTTGGCCGACTATCCGGCCCAGTCCCGGGTGCCGGTCCAGATCCAGCACCGCCCAGAGCGCCCCGAGCGCGGGGGCCGCCGCGAGCCACGGCAGCAGCCCGAGGCACAGCAGTGACACGCCGTAGGCGGCGTCCCAGCGCCGCGACCGCCGGTGGACGGGGGCGGGCCAGGCCTGCGCCTGCTCCGGCTCCATCGGACGCGCCGGCGAGCCGTGCCACTCCGCGCCGGCCGGGACGGCGCCCGCCACGCAGGCGCCGGGGGCGACGACCGCGCCCGCGCCCACCACGGCGCCCGGCAGCAGCGTCGACCGGGCCCCGATCCGCGCCCCGGCGCCGATGTCCACCGCGCCCAGCCGCAGCTGGTCCCCGTCCAGCCACCAGCCGGCCAGGTCCGCCTCCGGCTCCACCGCGCAGCCCGCGCCGAACCGGGCCAGGCCGGTCACAGGCGGCAGCGCGTGCAGGTCCACGTCCCGGCCGACCCGGCAGCCGAGCAGGCGGGCGTAGTGCCGCCCCCACGGCGTGCCCAGCAGCCCCGCCAGGTTGAACTGCGCGACCGCCCGCTCCGCCGCCCACAGCCGCAGGTGCGCCGCCCCGCCGCGCGGGTACGTCCCCGGCCGCAGTCCCGCGGTGAGCCCGCGCGCGAGCAGCCCGCACAGCAGCGCCCGCCCCGCCGCGCTGCCCAGCAGCAGCCAGCCGCAGGCCAGCAGCCACCAGGGCGTGTGCGGCACCCACGGCAGTTGACGACCCACCAGGTCGTCCAGCACGCCCAGACCCAGCAGCCAGCGGGCGCCGCCGACCAGCGACAGCGCCCCGAGGACCAGCGCCTGCACCGCGCCCGCGCGGCGCGGGGTGCGCCGGGGCAGCGGCCGGGCCGCCCGCGCCGGGGCGGCCGGC